>DRPV01000277.1 GCA_011330685.1 Desulfobacterales bacterium | reverse complement strand
GGAATAACGGTCTTACCGCCTTTTTTTTGCTCAAGCATGGCGAATATCCCGGCAATCGTCCCCAACAGGGCCGAGACAAAAATCACAAAGGGCAGGGACTGCCAGCCCAGGAAGGCACCAATCATGGCCAGCAGCTTAATATCGCCGCCGCCCATGCCCGCCCGCCGGGTAATAAGGTAATAGACTCCGGCAATAAGATAGAATATACCGCCGCCCAGCACAAGGCCAAGCCCGGCGTCCTGCCAGGCCAGGGCTGGATTGAGAAAGGAGGCGGCAAAACCAAGCACAATACCCGGCAGACTGATAACATCTGGAATAATCTGGTGGCGGAAATCGATAAAGATGATTACCAGCAGAGCGGCGCAAAAGACAAAATAGATCAGAAAATTCCACGAAATACCAAAATGGCCGTAAAGGGCATAGGCCAGGCCGGCCATGGCTGCCTCCACGAGGGGATATTGCCATGATATTTTCACCCGGCAGTGGCGGCAGCGGCCGCCAAGAGCCATAAAACTTAAAATAGGGATATTCTCATACCACGACAGGGGGGTATGGCAGTGCGGACAATGAGAGGCAGGGAAAACAATGGAGGCTCCCTCCTCCGGCAGCCGCAGAATAACCACATTTAAAAACGAGCCTATAACAGCCCCTAAAATAACCGCGAATATATAGTCCAAATTCATCTCTCCTGTCTGTTAATCAAAATGCAAAATACTCTAAATAGTAATAGATTCAATCGATTGCGCATTCCGTTACCTGAAGCAGCGCCAAGCAGGAGTCCACACTTACCGCAGCAGCATATACAGGCTACCTTGAAAAAGGCAATTCTTCAAGCCAGCTGGTAGAATAAATGGTAGATATTAGATTAAGTGCATAATATTATATAAAAGTCACTGGTCAGGGGTGTTGGCCTTACCGCGGCTTTCGTGTTTCGTTACGCCCAAGCAGCAGTTTGCCGTCCAAATACCAGGCATACATTTTTCGTAACCCTTCACCTGAACAGTTACGAAAACAGTTTATATTTCATTACCAGAGTACCGTAAATTGCAAAAAACGCAAAATCACATACCAGTTGAAGAGGCCATAAAGAGGCTGAAGGCCGAGGTAATCGCCCAGGACTGGCGGCTCAGTCCAAAAAGGGCCGCCGGCTTAGAAGAGGCCTTTCAGTGTCTGCGACAGCATTTCAAGACCCGCAAGGCCGTTCAGGCCATGCTGATAATGGCCGGCAGCGTTCTTGAGCATATCAGAAAAAGAAACGGTAAGCCGCCGGAAACCATTGATTTCCTGAAGGAAGCCATGGCCCATATCGTCAACCTCTATGAGGATCTGGACGACGAACCCGGCCGGGAAAAAACGGTTTTCGATACCCTTTTTAAACGTTTTCAAAATCTGAAACAAAGGATCAAAAATCCCGGTCAGCCGGAGGATAAAGCCGCCGCGCCATTTCCGGCCTTAGAGCCGGAAGAACAGCCACAAGCCGAATTATCTCCCGCCGTCGGCCCGCGCCGCCAGGGGCCGGATGATGAAAGTGTCCAGGTCGAACTCTTAATCGCCGAACTTCAGAAGGCCCTTGAAAAGGCGGGAGAGGCGGGAAGCGCCATCAGAATAATGCTGGCCGAGGCCCTGCACACCGAACCAGCCAGGGAGACTCCTCCACCCCGCTCCTTGAAAGCGGGGGCAGAGGCGGCGGCAGCGGAAAACAGCAAATTAATCAGTGCCAAGCCCCTGACTCCTCCCCCCGCCAGGCCCTGCCCGGCCACTGACCTGCGGGAGCTGGTAATAAACGGCACCCGCCTGGCTCTGCCCGCAGAGTGCGTCGCCTTAAGCCAAAGGCTTAAACCGCCTATTATGCGCCGCTGCCTCAGCCAGAACCAGCTGCCGCTAAAATATCTAAGCGGCTTTATGCGGAAGCTGGCCCCCCGTTTAAAGAGCCGGCTATCCGAACTTAAAGAGAGAAAACTAAAAAAACTCTCCCTGCCGCTTATAATCCCCAGGGGGCTTGAGCTCTCAGCCCGCCCGGACAAAGAGGCCACTACCTGCATGATTATTTCGCATGAAAACTGGCATGGGGTATTAGCCTGTTCAGAGGTCAGCCCCGAGAACTGCCGGATGACCGAATTCGCCAAACAAAGAAATGGCGATATTGCCGGTATCGGTTATATTGATGACGAACGGCAGGTTATGGTGCTTGATGCCTTACAGATATTAAAACGGGAAGGTTTTTTATTGTTGGCCGATTAACAGTAAACGTTCAACAAACGTAACCGTTCACCTGCACCCCATCTTCGTCCGTTTCGCCCCCCTCACGTACAACAGGTACGCTTCGGAGGCCGAAACGAACGAACCTGGGGCACATCTGAACGGTTACAGTTTACGAGTTGAGGGTAATTTATCGCCTCTGCTGAACGGTTACCAACAAACCACACCTTTCTTCTATTTCAGGAGGTTAACTATGGAACGGCGTAAAAACACCAGGGTGTCCTTTCAGACCACAGCAGACATAAAATTCCCCCAGCACAATTATCAACACTGCGAAACTACCAATTTAAGCCTCAAAGGCATGTCAGTTAAGGGTATTACCAATCATAAAGTCGGTGAAAAATGTAATATATCACTGGCCTTAAGCGGCAGCAGCAGCCAGTTGTTATTGTATATGAAGGGTGAAATTGTGCGGGTGGAGGCGGATGGCATTGCCCTCCATTTCAGTGAGATTGACTTAGACAGCTTCTACCACCTGAAAAACATCGTCTATTATAACGCTGAGGATCCGGAGCGCCTGCATCTGGAATTGTAGGGAGAAAATCATGGCTTTAATGCAATTAACCATTGTTCCCATGGGCGTGAAATCCATCAGCGGTTTTGTGGCCGAGATCCAAGATCGGCTCAGAACCAGCGGCCTTTCTTTTACCATGCACGACATGGGAACCATTATCGAGGGTGAGGCGGATGAACTTCTATCTCTGGCGGCCCAAATTCATCAAATGCCATTCGTCCATGGAGTAAAACGGGTTCTGACCCAGATCAGTATTGACGACCGCCGTGACAAAGTTGTACGTTTAGGAGATAAACAAAGGGCGGTAAAAAAATTACTGGGAGACTGAATAGATATGGCAAAAAAAACAATCATCATCAGACGAGCGCCATTCCTGCTCATCACCTTCTTCCTGCTTATGGGATTGACCGGCATAATGTTCAAGGAGCCCAGCCGGGTTCTGCATCAGGCCTGGCAAATCTGCCTGAGTTGTATAGGGATAGGCTGACATGTCCTTTATAAGAAAATGGGTGCAGAGCATCTTTGTCCTGCTGATTAATGGCAGCTGGAGCTTTCCCTTTACCAAAATGATCTACCGGGGGCCGCTCAAGGTCATTTGTTCGCCGGGTCTCAACTGTTATTCCTGTCCGGCCTCCACGACCTACTGCCCCATAGGGGCCTTCCAACAGCTCATGGGCGGGGTGCGGATGGCCGTGGCGAACGGCCAGTATTTTTTCGGCTTCTATATCGTCGGCACCATTGGAGTTATCGGCGCCTTTGTCGGCCGGATGGTCTGCGGCTGGGCCTGCCCCTTCGGTCTGATTCAGGAATTACTGCATAAAATACCCAGCCGTAAATTTGGGGTGCCGGGCTGGATGCGCTATATTAAATTTGTTATCCTGCCCGTGATGGTCTTCATCCTGCCGCTCATGGCAGTGGACAAAATGGGGCTCGGCAGCCCATGGTTCTGCAAGTATCTCTGCCCGGCCGGCACCCTGGAAGCCGGACTGCCCCTGTTATTCATGCAGCCCACTCTGCGGGCAACCGTGGGCTGGCTGTTTTTTAACAAATTAATGTTTCTAACCCTTTTTATCTTCTGGAGCATACCGACCAGCCGCCCCTTCTGCCGTACCACCTGCCCTCTCGGGGCCTTTTACGCCCTGTTCAGCAAGGTGAAGATGATAAAGCTGCATCTTGACCCCGGACTCTGTACCAACTGCCAGGCCTGCCATAAGGTCTGCCCCATGGGGGTTAAATTCAATGAATCACCGGATGACACCGAGTGTATCTCCTGCATGGCCTGCGTTAAGGCCTGTGATTTCGGGGCCATTCAACTGGAGGCCGGTGGTATGCCGTTAGCAGCCTTTAATTGCCGTTCAAAACTTAACGCTCAAAAATCCTGATATGCGAAGCCTCACCTTTATATTAATTTTCTGCCTTTGTGCCGCCGCCGTCCAGGCCAGAATGCTGAGTGTCACCGGCGGCAAGGTCAACCTGCGTACCGGCCCCGGCAATAAATATGCCGTGCGTTGGGAGTATGGCCGCGGATTTCCGGTGCGAGTGCTGAAACGCCGGGGCAACTGGTATAAGGTTAAAGATTTCGAAGGTGACAGTGGCTGGATTTACCGGAAGCTGTTGTCTTCCCGGCCGCACGTTATCGTAAAACGTAAAGTGGTAAATATCCGCACCGGCCCCGGTTCACGCTATCGGCTGCTGGGCAAAGCCAACTATGGGGTGGTATTTTTGACCCTGGGCAAAAAAAGAGGCTGGATAAAAGTGAAGCACGCCCACGGCCTCATCGGCTGGATAAGACGAGACCTGCTCTGGGGCTGGTGACGTAACTCTCCAGCTGCACCCCATCTCGGAGTCTGCGCTTTCCCGGAGTCTGCGCTTTCCTGAACAGTTACGGTTACGAGTTTAGTGGGATTTGTCAGCCGCGGGGGTGAAACTTTTTATGACTCTCCTTCAAGCGGCGGCCGTCGACATGGGTGTATATCTGGGTGGTGGCAATATCGGCATGACCGAGCATCATCTGCACACTACGCAGGTCGGCCCCGTTCTCCACGAGATGGGTGGCAAAGGCGTGGCGCAGGGTATGAGGGCTGACCCTAACCTTAATTCCCCGCCGCTGGCAGAGCTGCTTGATTATCTGCCAGAACCGCAGACGGCTCATATTGGTGCCGCGGTTAGTTACAAAGAGAAAATTACTCCGCCGCCCTTTAAGAATCAGGGGCCGTCCGCCCTGCAGATAACGCTCAATCATCTCCCCGGCCTCGCCGCCAAAGGGAATCAGACGCTCCTTATCCCCCTTGCCCGTCACCCGGATAAAGCCGGAACTCATATTCACCGCCACCACATAAATATCCACTAACTCAGAGACCCGGAGTCCGGTGGCATAAAGCAGATGCAGCATAGCCGTATTCCGAAGATTAAGGGGGCTGGGCACCGGTTCCGGAGCCAGCAGTTGATCCACCTCAAGGGTACTGAGCCCCTGGGGAATTTTTTTACTTAATTTAGGCAGGTCGATCCCGAAAGAGGGGTCAAAAGAGAGGAGCTTTTCAGCGAGCAGGAATTTAAAATAGAGACGAAAGGCGGAAAGGCGACGGGCGTTACTGCGGTTAGATACCCCCTGGTCGTGCAATCTGGTTAGATAAGAACGTAAATGGGAGGCCTTGAGCTGAGTGGGAGACGTGACAGAGGCGGGTAGTCCATTGAACAGGGATTCCATATCGGCCCTGTAGGCCTTAACCGTGTTCAGGGCCAGCCGCCGCTGGCCGGTCAGATACTGGAGAAACAAATCCAGGCTGGCGGCCAGGGTTATTTGCTGCATGGCCGGAGGGGACGAAGTTTATGAAAAATCAGCGGCGATTCCTCCTCATCCGCCGAACAAAGGAGCGTCAAAAACAGGCCGCATACTGTTCCCCGAACAAAAGGGCCGCAGCAACAATTATAAGACGCTGACCATAGATCGGCAAAAAACTTTCACCTGCTCAGGCGTTTCTCATCCGGAAACGTAATTTACGCATCTTACGGCGGGCCTCGGCCTGCTTGCGGCGCCGCTTAACACTCGGCTTCTCATAATACTCACGTTGTTTCAACTCACGCTTGATGCCGTCTAACTGTATCTTCTTCTTTAACTGCCGAATAGCGATTTCGATATCGCCTCTTACCTCTACTTGAATCATATGTCACATCCTGGGGGGTTAGATTTTCTTAAATTTCAACGAAAAAGAGGAATATAGCTGATAAAGCGCCATCGTGTCAACCATTTTGGGGAAATATTTTACCAGGATTAAGAATACCCGCCGGATCCAGGGCACCTTTTATCAGGCGCATGGCATCCATAGTCGCCTCATCCACCTCTAAGGTCAAAAATTCGCTCTTGCGGCAGCCAATACCGTGTTCTCCCGACAGGGTGCCGCCCAGTTCCACCACCCGGATGAATAAGCGCCGCCGGGCCTCATGCCCTCTTTGTTCCTCTCCCGGCCGACTTTTATCTAACATGATATTGACATGAATATTGCCGTCACCGGCATGACCAAAGGTAAAAATCAAGAGTTCAAGCTCCTGACCCAGGGTCTCGGTAAAGGCAACAATCTCCGGTATCCTGGTGCGGGGCACCACAATATCCTCACTCATTTTATCGGGGCGCAGCTTAAAGGCCGCCGGTGACACCCCCTTACGGGCCCGCCATAATTTATCCACCTCCTCCTGACCTTCACCCCGGCGCAGGTTCAGAACCCCTGAACTCCGGCGCAGAAAGTCCTCCAGCGCGGCCCCTTCGGCGGCCACGGCCGCCGGCTGCCCGTCCAGCTCCAGAAGCAGCAGGGCCCTGGTCTTGGCGGATAAGGTAAAGGGCAGTTGATCGGCGACAATGCCAATGGCGGTTCGATCCATAAATTCCAGGGTACAGGGGGTAAAGCGGCAGAGAATCTCCGCCACCAGAGCGGCAGCGCGCTGGATATTATCCAACTCCACCAAAATAGTTGTTTTGGCCGCCGGCCGCGGCAGCAGGCGGACAATGAGGCGGCAGATAATGCCCAGCGTCCCCTCGGAACCGACAAAGAGGCGGGTCAGGTCATAGCCCACCACCCCCTTGTCGGTTCTGACCCCGGTATGGATAATCCGACCATCGGCCAGAACCACTTCCAGCCCCTTGATATAGTCTCTCGTTACGCCATATTTAACCGCGCTGGGACCGCCGGCGCATTCCGCCGCGTTACCGCCAATGGTACAGAACCTGGAACTGGCTGGATCCGGGGGGTAAAAAAGACCCAGTCTGGCGGCTTCGGCCTGTAATACACCGGTAATCACCCCCGGCTCCACCACGGCTAATTGATTATCCCGATCTATGTTCAGTATCCGGTTCATGCGGCCCAACCCCACCACCAGCCCTCCGGCAACAGGCAGAGCGCCGCCGGTCATTCCCGATCCCGCTCCACGGGGCACCACGGGCAGGGCGGCCTTAAACGCCAACCGCATAACAGCGCTGACCTCGGAGGTGCTGCCGGGCAGAACCACCGCCTCCGGCATATACTCCATTGTCGTACCGTCGTAAGAGTAACATTGCAGGTCTTCCGGGCTGTGCAGGAGGTTTTCCGGCCCCACAATTTCTCGTAATCGGCGAATAATTTTTTTATCCATCAGGCGGCCTTTTCAGATTATCTGTTTTAAATTTTGTGTTATGGTGTAAGATATTTTTTTTACTGTTCCATCTATATTTACTGTTCCATCTATATTAAGTAAGCATGAATACCAATGGCTGAGAGAGCCCGGTTAGTAGATTATACTCCGGGCTTAACAGTTTAGGCAAATAGAACAAAGATGAACCGGAAAATTAAAATAGCCTTGCTGGCCGGCGGTAGATCCGGCGAGCGTGAAGTCTCCCTGCGGGGAGCGGCCGAGGTCGAGAAGGCCCTTGACCAGAATAAATATGAGGTCTGCCGTTACGACCCGGCCTGTGACATGGCGGCTCTGGCAGCCGATGCCCCTCAACTGGACGCCGCCTTTATTCTGCTCCACGGTCTCATGGGTGAAGATGGCACGGTACAGGGTTTTCTTGACCTTCTGGGTCTGCCTTACCAGGGAGCCGGGGTGCTGGGCAGCGCTTTAGCCATGGATAAAGCCCTCAGCAAGACTATCTACCGGGATAACGGGCTGCCAACCCCGGACTGGCGGATGGCTCGAAACGACAGTGATGACCATAGCCCGCTGATTAAGGAATTGGGACTGCCTCTCGTTATTAAACCGTTACGTCAGGGCTCCAGCATCGGAATGAGTATCGTCCGGCAGGCCGCAGACTTAAAAGCCGCCATGGAGCTGGCCTTTCGCCATGACCGGGAGGTAATGGTGGAACAATATCTTCAGGGCCGGGAAATCACCGTTGGGGTGTTGGGCAATGATGAACTTCAGGCCCTGCCCCTCGTGGAGATTATCCCCGGCCGGGAATTCGCCTTTTTTGATTATCAGGCCAAATACCAGGCCGGAGCCTCACGGGAGGTCTGCCCGGCCGAGATGAGCCCCGAAATCACCTCCCAGGCGCAGGAATATGGCCTCCGGGCCCACAAGGCTCTTAAATTAAGGGGTTACAGTCGTACCGATATGATAGTTAACGAGGCGGGGATTTTTATTTTAGAGACCAACACCATTCCCGGCATGACCCCCACCAGCCTGCTGCCCAGGGCCGCTGCCGCTGCCGGTCTGCCCTTTCCAGCCCTCCTTGACCGTCTTATTGAGCTGGCGCTTCAGAAGATAGAGAACAGAAGACAGAGGACAGGTTAACGGATAAAGCGCATCATGCCCACCTTGCGCGGCATAACAGATAGCGCAGACTTCGGATAGCGTAGACTTCGGATAGCGTAGATAAGCAATGAAAACAGAATACGAAAAGTCCGCAGTTCTAATCGCCGCAGGCGGAAACTATACTGTCTCCTGTCCCCTGACTCCTGACTCCTGATAAAGCAAATGGGACGTTGGTTAATCATATTCGGCTTAATTTTGATTATAAGCGGCGGAGTATTGTCTTTCGCACCCTGGCTTATAAACTGGTTTGGCCGCTTACCAGGGGACATTCACTGGCAGTCCCGGCATTGCCGGGTTTTTGTTCCCATTACCTCAATGATTGTCATCAGCATTGTCCTCACCGTGCTGATAAATTTATTTAAAAGATAGCAGGCATCTTATAAATTTCGCGCGGGTGCCATCATTTTTAATTGTCTATTCAGGAGTATTACATGACCATAAGAGAAGATGCCCAGCAGGGCAAAATGACCGAAATTTTCACAAATTGCGCCCTTCGAGAGGGAGTCAGCCCGGAATTCCTCATGACTGGAGTAGCCAGGGGAGTAATCGCCATACCAAAAAACAAGAATCACAACTTTGCCAATATAACCGCCTTTGGTGAGGGCCTGACCACCAAGGTCAATGCCAATATCGGCTCCTCCAAGGATCACCAGGGCGTGGAGCAGGAACTGCATAAATTATGTGTTTCTTTAAAAGCCGGTACCGATGCCGTAATGGATTTAAGCATGGGCGGTGATTTAAACGAGGTACGGCGGGAGATTCTCAAGAGCTGTCCCATCCCTCTCGGTACCGTCCCCATTTACCAGGCAGTGGCCGAGGCGGTGGAGATCAACAAACAGGCCATTGGCGAGGTCAGTGTTGACCGCATATTTGAGACCATCCGCCAGCAGGCCGAGGACGGAGTGGATTTTATGACCATCCATTGCGGCCTCACCAGAAATACCGTGGAGCGCCTCCGTGGTCACCAGCGGCGCATGGGAGTGGTAAGCCGCGGCGGCTCATTCATCATGGAATGGATGGCCCTTAACCAGAAGGAAAACCCGTTTTACGAGCATTTTGATGAATTAATGGCCATCCTGCGCGAACACGAGGTGACCTTAAGCCTCGGTGACGGGGTACGGCCCGGCTGTCTCGCCGATGCCACCGACGGCGGTCAGCTGCAGGAATTACTCCACCTTGGAGAACTTACCCAGCGGGCCTGGGATGCCGGGGTGCAGGTCATTGTCGAAGGGCCGGGCCACATGCCCATGGATCAGATTGAGGCCAATGTCATGCTCCAGAAGAGGATCTGTCACGGGGCACCCTTTTATGTCTTAGGGCCACTGGTAACCGATATCGCGCCGGGCTACGATCATATAACCGGAGCCATCGGCGGGGCCATAGCCGCCCGGGCCGGAGCGGATTTCCTCTGCTACGTGACTCCCGCCGAGCATCTAAAACTACCCTCCGTCGATGACGTGCGGGATGGAGTAATTGCCTCCAAAATCGCCGCCCATGCCGCTGATATATGCAAGGGGGCGCCAGGCGGTATGGAGCGTGATATTGCCATGGCTGACTGCCGCAATAATTTGGACTGGAAGGGACAGATTGACTTCTCCATTGACCCAGAAAAGGCCCGCCGTTTTAGAGAAGACGGCGGCACATACAAGGGCGATGCCTGCAGCATGTGCGGTTCCTATTGCGCCATCAAAGTTTACCAAAAGGCCACTCGGATGGACACGGAGCAACAGACGGCATAACATTCATGCCCGCTCCCTCAACCTAAACAATATGGAGGGCTGAATATGGCAATACCGGAGTTTTTTAATTCCATTACCACCTGGATTAACCATACCGAGGTACCGGCACAGATCAGAACGGTTGACATTGGCGGTTTATTTAAAAATCCTTATTTCCTGGTGCCCTTCATTGCCCTGATTATTAATTACCTTTACCGGCAGGCATTCAACAACCTGCTGGTAATCGCTCTGATCATAGGACTATGGTATTTCAGCGGTACGGAATTTGTCCGGGATTCAGTGGTCAATGGTGAGGTTCAGATCGGCCACATCCTGCCCATCGCCGGGGTGGGAGTGGCCGGGATTGCCATCTTAATCTATATTTTCTTCATCAAACAGGATTAAACCGCCTTGAGTAACCGCCTCCAAGACATGTACCGCCTCCTGTTAGAGACCTTTGGCCCGCAGCATTGGTGGCCGGGGGATACCCCCTTAGAGATTATGGTGGGCGCGGTGCTGACCCAAAACACCAGCTGGCAGAATGTGGAAAAGGCCATCACCAACCTGCGGGAGGCGGATTTCCTGAGCTTTGACAAACTATCCGCCCTGCCGCCGGAGGTATTGGCGGAACAAATCAGGCCCTGCGGCTACTATAATCTCAAGGCCGGCCGCCTGCTTAACCTCCTGGACTTTATTCAACAAAAATACGACAACCTGGAAGATTTCCTGGCCCAGGAGATTAGCGACCTGCGCCGGGAGCTTCTATCCGTAAAGGGTATCGGCCCGGAAACCGCCGACTCCATTACACTCTACGCCGCGAATCAGCCCGCCTTTGTGGTGGATGCCTATACCGTCCGCGTCCTCATCCGCCACCAGTTTCTCGCCGAAGAGGAGGCTGATTACCACTTCGTACGGGATATGTTTATGGAATCTCTGCCCTTGGACACCGCGCTTTTCAACGAGTACCACGCCCTGCTGGTGCGGCTTGGCAAAGACTTCTGCCGCAAGAGCAAACCCCGCTGCGCCGAATGCCCGCTCAAGGATTTTTAGGGGCAAATTGTTTCCGCATCGCCTTTACCCTCTTCAGATTCAGAGCCGCGTTCTTATCGCCGGCAGCGGCGGCCTTGTTTAACCAGAAAACGGCCCGCTTCAGGTTCTGAGGCACACCGTTACCGCTGGCATAAATTACCCCGAGATTACCCTGGGCAGTTGTATTGCCCTGCTTGGCGGCCCTGGTAAACCAGTAAACCGCCTGCCCCATATCCTTTTCCACTCCCCGACCCTCAGCAAACAACAGAGCCAGATTTTTCTGAGCCACGGCAGAATCCTGAGCCGCCGCCTCCTGCAGCCAATGGACGGTTTTGCCCATGTCCTTTTCCACTCCAGTCCCCTCGCTATACATAATAGCCAGGTTGTTCTGGGCGTTTACATTGCCCTGTTCAGCGGCCTTTTTACACCAATAGGCCGACTTAACCACGTCACGCTTCACCCCCTCGCCCTTGGCATACATCACCGCCAGATTGTTTTCGGCGCTGACCAGCCCCTGGGCCGCCGCCTTAGTCAACCATTTAAAGGCCTGGGGCTTATCAACCGGCACCCCCCGGCCTTCGATATACATAAGGGCAAGCTCGTTCTGGGCCGGGCCATTCCCCTCTGCCGCCGCCGCCCGCTGATACCAGAAGGCCGACTTATCCAGATCCCTTTTCCCGGCCCGGTCATCGGAATAGATCAGCCCCAGATTATTCATGGCATCAATCTGCCCCTGAGCGGCGGCCTTTTTGTACCAATACATGGCCCGCGTGAAATCAAGCTCTACCCCCTGTCCCTTGGTATATAAAATTGCCAGATTATTCTGCGCCCCGGCGTTATCCTGCAGCGCCGCCTCCTTATACCAGTGCGCCGCCTTTTTCATATCCCGGCGGATTCCGTCGCCGTGGGCGTACATTAGCCCCAGATTATTCTGGGCCACCGGGTTACCGGCCCTGGCCGCCAGCCGCAGCCAATGGGCGGCCCGGCTCAGATTTTTCTTCGTTCCGTCACCCTGAAGATACATAACCCCAAGATCGTTTTCGGCCTCCACGCTGCCCTGCCAGGCCGCGGCCATCTTGAACCAGAAGGCGGCCCGGTTCAAATCGCGTTTGACCCTGCCCGCTCCCTCGGTATATATCCGCCCCAAGGCGTTCTGGGCCTCGACACTTCCCAGCAGAGCCGCCTTTTTATACCAGGATACCGCCTTGACCGAATTACGATTCACCCCGTCACCGGTAAGATATTTCAGGGCAAGATGCTCAAAATCCGCCATCCCCGCGGGCTGGGGCGAATTCGGCCGAGAAGCGGCAGCGCCAGGCTCTTTTTTAAGCGCCTTAACAGGCTTTGCCTTCACTCTTCCCCTTGTCTTAATCCGCAGTTTCTTCAGAGCCTGGCGGGCCAGATAATAATGCCGTGCCGCTCTCTTATACCAATATAGAGCCTTCCCCTTATCCCGCAAATCCTTCGGCCCCTGTTCATAAAGCCTCGCGGCATAAAACATCCCGCGGCTATAACGATTATGGGCGGCAAGAAGATAGAGTTTCAGGGCCTTACGCGCGTCACGCCGCACCCCAAGCCCTTCCTCGTACAAGAGACCAAGCTGGACATCCGCCCTGGCGTATTTATGGGCCGCCGCCTTTCTGTACCACCGCCGGGCTTCCCTGTAATCCTGCCCCACCCCCTTACCCTTCTCATACATCAAACCCAGATTAACCTGCGCCCTCGGTAAATCCTGAGCCGCCGCCTTCCGGTACCAGAAAACAGCCTTTTTAAGATTTTTTTTCACCCCAAGACCCAGCTCGTACATAACCCCGAGGGGGCGCTGAGCTCTGGCATAACCCTGGCGGGCCGCCATTGTATACCATTTCACGGCCAGGCCCAGATCCTTCTTCACCCCCCGGCCGCTTTCATAGAGCCTTCCCAAGGCGGCCTGGGCCTTAGCCTCACCGGCCTCGGCCCGCGTCTTTAAAGCCGCAGCCCTGGTCGTCCGGCAAAAAGAGGCCGCCGGCCAGAAAATAGCCAGAAGTACAATAATTACCCCCAGGCGCTTAATGGCAGATAATGTAAACATCCTGATCCGGTTAGAATTTACAGGACAACTGAGGGCGGAATTAATCACCCCGGCCCGCATTTTTAATGAATGAATCATAATTTTTAGTATAGATATCGGCCATGGTCAAAAAGGCCGTAATAATTAGAGGGCCGTAAATAATTCCTAAAACGCCAAAAACACTCAAGCCCCCGATGAGTGACAGAAACACCAGCAGGGTATGCATCTTCATCTGACGGCCCACCAGTTTGGGCTTCAGGAGTGAATCAATGGAAATAGAGGTAATCACATAAAAGATTATGATGAAAATTGCCAGGCCGAGATGCCCCTTGACAAAAAATAAGGCGGCAGTGGGCACCAGAATAATCCCGATGCCGACAATGGGCAGGAAAGCCATAACCGCCATAATCCCGCCCCAGAGGATGGGGGCGTTAATGCCGAGATAGACAAAAAGAAGCCCGCCGGCCAGCCCCTGCAGGATGCCGCAGATACCGTTACCAAGAATAATGGCCTGAGATATGCCCTGGAATTTATCAATTAACTGTTCTTCCTGCTCATCGGGCAGCGGGGAAAGGCGTTTCACAAAATCCACCAGCTGCTCATAATCAATCAGCAGGAAAAAATTTATCAAGACCATGAGGGCGAAATCAATCACAAAATTAACAATATTAGCCGCCCAGGCGCTGGCCTTGCCATACAGGAACATTCCCATTATCCGGGCGTAATTATTTAATTCCTGACTAAGGGTATCGGGATTAAAGGTGATACCAAAAGAATGAAAACGGCTCTGGAGCCGATCCAATATGGTACTGTGCTGTAAAAAATCTTTAATTTTAACGCCGAGATGCATCTCCTGGATATATTGCAGATAAGCCGCCGCCTCTTTCGACAGGGCATTAACAAAAAAGAAGAGGGGGACGAATACCAGAATCACGATGAGAGAACAGGTAAGCAGGGAGGACAATGAAGCGGACATATAGCGGTGCAGAAAATTATATATGGGCCGGAAAAGATTAACGAGAAGCAAAGACAGAATCAGGGTGGAGGCCAAAGGCCACAAAAGGCGGCCCGCCATCAGGATGGTGATCAGAAAAAGCAGTAGAAAATATTTAACCACCAAAGGGCTTAAGGTTTTTTTTGCCATAACGCCATATCCTGTTTTCCTGTAATTTTAGGTAACGGTTATGCCTGAGAAGGAACAATAATCACCCGACTGGAACTGTTCAGCAATACTTCAGTTGTAAACGGATAAACAAACCATAGTCAGAAAGGGAAGCACCCTCCGGGGTATAAGCGTTTCAGAGACACCCCGATGCGCGCCTGCCTTTTATCGAATAATCACACTCTATTTAAAGTGCCTTTTTTAGGGGATTAATTCAATAAATTTCCGGTTTGGCAGGGAAATTTATTGTTGCCCGCCGCCGAACGTGGTAATTTCTCGCTATTTTGTAGCCTTTATCTGAAAACTGGAGGCAGTATAGTTACCGTAAGCGGCGATTAGAACCGCGGATTGTCAACTCCTGCGTATTCTGTTTTCATTGTTCAAAGTCGTCTAAACTATCCGCAGTCTACCCTATCTGTTGTGCCTGAGGGATCAGGCATGGATGTTACCGAGGAGAGGAGTTTACAATATGGAGATCAGCATCACAAAGGCCGCGGCCGCCGAGCTCAAGGAAAAACCCGATGAAAGCGATCTTGGCTTCGGCAGCCTGTTCAGCGATCATATGTTTGTCATGACCTACAGCGCCGGCCGGGGCTGGCATGACGCCGAGATTAAGCCCTATCAGGACTTCAACCTTGACCCATCCGCCATGGCCCTCCATTACGGCCAGGCCATTTTTGAAGGGCTGAAGGCCTACCGCGGCCGAGACAATAAAATCAGGCTCTTTCGGCCTCAGGCCAATTTAGAGCGCATGAACGTCACAGCCGCCCGCATGTGTATGGCGCAGATTGACCCTGACGAGGTTTTAACGGCCTTAAAAAAGCTGGTGGATATTGACCGGGACTGGGTACCATCGGCCAAGGGCTCAACCCTGTATATCAGACCGGCCATGATTGCCACCGAGGCCGCTCTCGGAGTCCGGCCGTCAACGGAATATCTCTTTTTTATTATTTTAAGCCCCGTGGGGGCCTATTATCCGGAGGGCTTCAATCCGGTAAAGATATTCGTGACCGACAAATACGTCCGGGCCGTGAAGGGCGGGGTGGGGCATGTCAAGACCGCCGGTAATTACGCCGCCAGCATCATGGCGGCCGTGGAGGCCAAGGAGGCGGGTTACACCCAGGTCTTGTGGTTAGATGCCTGCGAACACCGTTATATCGAGGAGGTGGGTACCATGAATATCTTCTTCAAGATAAACGGCAAGATCATAACCCCACCCTTGAACGGCAGTATTCTGCCCGGTGTCACCAGAGATTCCGTCCTGACCATTACCAAGGCCTGGGGTTTAGAGGTCACGGAGCAGCCCATAACCATTGATGAGGTTTTAAAGGCCAACGACAACAATGAGTTAGAGGAGATATTCGGCACCGGCACAGCGGCGGTGATCTCACCGGTTAGCGAATTATACTATAAGGGCCAGACCATATCCATCAATAAGGGCCGAACCGGCCCCCTGGCCCAACGACTATTTGACGAATTAGAGGCGGTGCAATACGCCCACCAGGACGACCACTACAACTGGATGGAGGAGCTGGATTAATATAAACGCTCAATACAGCCAAGATAAATGAACGACGATTCATTATTTCCTTGACTTCGACTTTTTCTTGTAATACAAACGTACTTGAGTTGAGCAGAAACAGTCCTTAAATCTTCACAGATGGGAGTATTGATTTTGGATCAAAAATCATTAATGGACTTACTCTATGTCGCCGCCTTTTTCCTTGGCGGCCTCGGTTTCGCCTTAGGGCCGCTTATTCTGGCCAATCTCATGGCGCCGCGCGGTACCCGCAATATCTCCAACAAATCAAAACAATATATTGAATGCGGCATGGAGCCCATTGGCGGCGCCTGGATTCGTTTTGGCGCTGTCTATTATCTCTATGCCCTGATGTTTCTGGCCTTTGATGTCGATGTTCTTTTCCTCTTCCCGGTAGCTGTCGCCTATAATCGGGGTTTTACACCCTATGATTTTTTAGAAATCTTGCTCTTTGTCGGCATTTTATCGCTGGCCATTATTTACGCCTGGCGCAAAGGAGTATTTGAGTGGAATCGCAGAGTTTACAGTCGGCAGTAGATCCGGCAATCGTTCAGTTCGCGCCCTTGGACAAGCTCCTGGCTCTGGGACGCGCGAATTCATTGTGGCCCATGACCTTTGGTCTGGCCTGCTGCGCCATTGAGATGATGGCCACCGGGGCATC
This sequence comes from Desulfobacterales bacterium, assembly GCA_011330685.1. Lineage (GTDB taxonomy): Bacteria > Desulfobacterota > Desulfobulbia > Desulfobulbales > VMSU01 > JAADIV01. The sequence goes on along the minus strand of DRPV01000277.1, from coordinate 11,910 downwards.
GCGTTTTGATCTATCCCGTTTCGGGGCCGAGGTTTTCCGCCCCTCCCCGCGCCAATGCGACGTAATGATTGTCGCTGGTACCATTAACCACAAGATGGCCCCGGCGGTAAAAACCCTGTACGACCAGATGCCGGAGCCAAAATGGGTAATTGCCATGGGGAACTGCGCCATATCCGGCGGCCCCTTTGCCTTTAAAGGTCAATATGCCGTGGTGGAGGGAGCGGATAAATTTCTGCCGGTGGATGTTTATATCCCAGGCTGTCCACCCCGCCCTGAGGCCTTGATTGAAGGAATTTTACAGTTAGAGGAAAAGCTTACCGGCTCCCGGCGCTGGCCCCGGGTAAAATGCGAATAAGGTAAGCGCCTCACAAACACGGTAAATGGTATTTTTATGGACTTCAGCAAATTAAAAGAACGCCTCACCGCCCTGGCCCTCATTGAAGAGGTTCCCGCGGCCCCGCCGGCGGCTCCGGCCAAAGGCGAAGAGGAACAGCCGGCGGCAGAACCGGCAGCCCCGGTGAGCCGTCCCGCTGCCAATGATATTAATTATCCGGCCCGGGGGTTTCACTTCGAGGTCAAGGTGGCTGCCGACTCCGTGGTTGCGGCCGCGACAATCCTTGATGAAGAAGGCTTTTTTCTCGAGGCGGTGACCGGAGTTGACTGGATTAAGGAAAAAGAACTTGAAGTGGTGTACGACTTTACTATCTGGCAGCCCACCTGCCGGGTGGTTGTCCGCACCCGTCTTAATCGTGAAGCCCCGGAGGTTCCGACAATTTCCGAGGTCTGTCCCGGTGCCAACTGGCATGAACGGGAGACTCACGACTTTTTCGGCATTAAGTTCAGCGGTCATCCTGACCTTACCCCGCTGTTGCTGCCCGAAGATGCCGATTTTCACCCCCTTTTAAAGGACTTTCAGGTATGAGTCATCCCCTTCCTCTTAATAATCAGGACAATCAGGAGTCCTTTGTCTTAAACCTCGGCCCGCAGCATCCGGCCACCCACGGGGTTTTAAGGGTCAAGTTGACCATGGACGGCGAATATATCATGCACGCCGAGCCGGTGTTAGGCTACATTCACCGCATGCACGAAAAGATGGGCGAGAATCGCACCTGGGCTCAGTTTATGCCGAATACCGGCCGGATGGATTATTTAAGCGCCCTCTCCTTTAATCATGGCTACGCGGCATTGGTGGAACGGGCCATGGGCATTGAGGTGCCGGAACGAGCCGAGTATTTACGGGTCATTACCGTGGAACTGAACCGAATTTCCAGTCACCTGGTCTGGTTCGGGGCCTTTATTCTTGACCTTGGCGGCTTCAGCCCCCTGCTTTACGCCTTTGACGACCGTGAGCATATCCTTGATCTCCTGGAATCAGTCACCGGTTCCCGGCTTACCTACTGTTATTTCCGTTTCGGCGGCCTCTACAACGATATTGACGAGAATTTCGTCGATGGTACGAGAGAGTTCATCAAGACCATGCGTGAGCGGCTGCCCATGTACCATAATCTGGTCACTAAAAATATCATCCTTATCAAACGGCTCAAAGATATCGGCCCCATCCCCAAAGAGACTATCCGTAAATACGGAGCCACCGGCCCCGTGGCCCGCGGCTCCGGCGTCGATTACGATATCCGCAGAAACGAGCCTTATTCCATCTACCCTGAATTTGATTTTGACATCCCGGTGTACACCGAGTGTGATTCCATGGCCCGTTATATGGTACGCATGGATGAGATTGAGCAGAGTATGCGGATCATAGAGCAGGCCCTGGACAAACTGCCGGAAGGCCCCGTTATGGCCCCCAAGGTTCCCAAGATATTAAAACCGCCCAAGGGTGATTATTATCAGGCGGTGGAGTCGGCCCGCGGTTCGCTGGGCATGCGGGCAGTGAGTGACGGTACCAACAAGGCCTATCGGCTCAAATTACGTTCACCCACCTTTTCGAATTTGAGCCTGTTCAGTGAGGTCAGCGAGGGGATGCTCCTGCCCGACGCCCTGGCGCTCATGGGTAGTCTTGATTTAGTCATTCCGGAAATAGACAGGTAAAGGATATGAATTCTGAAATAATAAGAGTGCTTGCCTTTCTGGTGGGAGTCATTGCCTTCGCCGCCCTTAACGCCGCCTATCTCGTCTGGCTGGAGCGTAAGGAGGCCGGTCATATTCAGCGCCGGATCGGCCCCAAGGAGGTAGGCCCCTTTGGTCTCCTGCAGCCCATGGTCGACGGTATCAAGCTGATGACCAAACAGATATTGATTCCCGACGGTGTTGACCCGATTTTGTTCCGCCTGGCCCCCATCCTGGCCATGATCCCGGCCATTATGTGCTTTGTCACCATCCCCTTCAGTCAGGAGCTGGTGGCCCGCAATATCAACCTCGGCCTGTTGATGATCTTTGCCTTTGCCTCAATCAATGTCCTGGCCCTCCTCCTCGGCGGCTGGGCCTCGGCTAATAAATACGCCGTCATTTCCGCCGCCCGGGCCGTGGCCCAGAACGTGGCCTATGAAATTCCCATGCTGGTTACGGTAATCACCATGGTCATGATTACCGGCACCCTGAATTTAAATGACATCGTCGCCCAGCAGCCCAATATCAGCCAGTGGTATATCTTCCGCTTCTCGGCCTCTCCCTTGATGCCGGTGGCCTTTTTAATCTTCTTTATCTGCTCCCTGGCGGAGACCAACCGGGCACCCTTTGACCTCAACGAGGCGGAAAGTGAGTTAGTGGCCGGCTTCCATACCGAGTACTCCAGTATGGGTTTCGGACTCTTCTTTATGGGCGAGTACGCCAATATTGTCATTGGCAGCTCCCTGGCCGTAATTCTCTTCTTAGGCGGCTGGCAGGATCCATTCGGCCTCTTTCCCGGCGTCTGGTGGTTCCTCATCAAACTCTACTGTTTAATATTTACGGTGATCTGGATTCGCTGGACCTATCCACGTACCCAGTTTTACGGCTTATTGAATTTATCGTGGAAGATTCTGATTCCTATCTCGCTGTTCAATCTTCTGCTGACCGCGGGCTTTTTAAAGGTATTTTAATATGGGCGCCTATTTTAAAGAATTATTCAGCGGCACAAAGAGCCTTTTTGTCGGCCTGCAAATTACCTTCGGCCAGATGTTGAAACCGTTGGTAACCCAGCAATATCCCTACGAGACATCTACCATGACCCCGCGTTTCAGGGGCCATATTGAGCTGATTCCCAAAGAGGACGGCACGAACAAATGTATCGTCTGCGGCATGTGCATGCGTTCCTGCCCGTCGGGCTGCATTACGGTGGCCGGTGAAAAACGGGAGGGGGTTAAGGGCAAGGTTCTGACAAAATACCGCCTCGACTTTACCAAATGCAGCCTCTGCGGCATGTGCGTTGAATCCTGCCGACCGGGGGCCATTACCTTTTCCAAAGACTATAACCTGGCCAGCACCAGGAAAGAGGATTACATATTCGATCTGCTCAAGCGCCTGGAGGAGAAGGCCAAATGAATCAATTATTAACAGCCCAAGGCCTGGGCGGGGTGGTCTTTCTGACCGTCAGCACCGCCGTAGTAATTGGTGCTCTCATTGCCGTCAACAGTAAACGCCTCATCAGAGCGGTAACCGGCCTCTGTCTGTGCCTCATCGGGGTAGCCGGGCTGTATTATTTCCTGAACAGCCCCTTTCTTGCCCTGATGGAAATCCTGATTTACGTTGGGGCCGTGGGAGTATCCATTGCCTTTGCCATAATGTTGGCGGATCCTCATCCCGAGAAGAAAGGCAACCGGGCAACAGGGTTAGGCTCTTTATTCGGTTTCATATGCGGCGCCCTCCTGACCTGGGGCTTGATAAAGACCGGTCTCAGCACTCATTGGCAGGGAGCGGCGGCAAAGATTAACAGCGGCTCCATGTTAGAGCTGGGGAAATCTCTGCTCACGACCTACGGTATGGTCTTTGAACTGATTTCGGTAGTACTGCTCATTGCCATTATCGGCTCTCTGGCTCTGGGGAAAAAGGGGCGCTCAAACCACCCCGGCAAAATTTCAAGATAAGCGGCAACAACGGATTATTATTGACCATCAAATAAGGATATTTTTATGCTGCAGCTAAGCACCAATCTAAATACCTATCTGATTATAGCTGCCTTTCTGTTCGGTATAGGCTTTTACGGCCTGATTAACCGCCGAACTTTAATTGGTATGCTGATTTCGGCAGAGCTGATCTTGAGCGGGGCCTCGCTTAACTTTATGGCCTTTAACCGCTTTCTGGCCCCCAACCCGGTGGTGGGGCAGGTATTTACTCTGTTTATCATGGGCATTGCCGCGGCCGAAGCCGCCATTGCCTTAAGTATAATTATTGCGGTCTATCGGAACTACAAGTCCATTGCCGCAGAAGATCTCAATGATCTTAAAGGTTAACAGGAAATAGATATGGATATTAACGCCGTATCAGCACCAATTGAATCAAGTCGTCTGCTCTTTGCGGTTCTTACCCCTCTGTGCGGGGCTATAGCGGTAATGCTCACCGGCAAGCGTCCCAACGTCAGGGAGGCCTGTTCGGTAGTGGCCTCGGTGATTCTCTTTCTCATTGTCTGCTCTCTCGGGGCGGATGTTCTCCACGGTCATACCTTTAAATTCGGCATCTTCCATCTCCTGCCGGGGGTAACGGTGACCCTGCGGGCTGACGCCTTTTCCATGATCTTCGCCCTGGTGGCCTCCTCCCTGTGGATGGTAGCCGTCTTTTATTCCCTGGGCTATATGCGGGGGCTTAAAGAACACGCCCAGACCAGGTTTAACGCCTGTTTCGCCCTGGCCATTTTCGGGGCCATCGGGGTGGCGTTTTCCGATAATCTTTTTACCATGTACATGTTCTACGAGATTGTCTCCATCTGCACCTATCCCCTCGTTGGTCATCACCAGGATGAAGAGGGTTACAAGGGGGCGCGGAAATACCTCGTCTATCTCTCCGGTACCTCCCATGCCTTTGTCCTGCCGGCCATGGTGCTGATTTATGTCCTCACCGGTAATCTTGATTTCGCCAATAATATATCCACCGGTATTCTGCCGGCCGGGGCCAACGCCACACTGGTTACCGTACTCTATATTCTCTGCCTCATCGGTTTTGCCAAAAACGGCATTATGCCCTTTCATCACTGGCTGCCGGGTGCCATGGTGGCCCCAACCCCGGTATCGGCCCTTCTGCATGCCGTGGCGGTGGTCAAGGTCGGTGTCTTCTCCACCACGAGGGTAATGCTCTATGTCTTCGGGGTTAATACCATGAGCGCCCTTAACTTAGGGATACCAACGGCCTATTTCGTCTCCTTCACTATTTTAATGGCCTCGGTAATCGCCCTCTCCAAGACTAACCTCAAGGCCAGACTGGCCTATTCCACCATCAGTCAGTTATCGTATATCGTTCTCGGTGTGGCCCTGCTCACCCCGGCCGGAATTGAGGGCGGCCTTATTCATATCGCCAATCACGCCTTTGCCAAGATTACCCTCTTCTTCTGCGCCGGTGCCATCTTTGTGGCCACTCAGAAGAAGGATCTCTCCGAGATGGGCGGCCTGGGGCGCAGCATGCCATTTACCTTTGCCGCCTTTGGTCTGGCCTCATTGACCATGATCGGGGCGCCGCCGGCCGGTGGTTTTGTCACCAAGTGGCTGCTCTTGGTGGGTTCCATGCAAGCCCATCAAATCGGCATTCTCCTGGTGCTTCTGGCCTCCACCTTGTTAAATGTGGCCTATTTCGCCCCCATTACCTACAACGCATTTTTCGGTAAACGACCCGAGGGCGAAAAATATGAGGGCATAAAAGAGGCCCCGCTGGCCATGCTGATTCCCCTGATGCTGACCTCTATTATCTCTATACTCCTCGGTATCTATCCGAATATATTTCTTAATTTCGTCAAGGGGGTATTCTGATGATTGTAGAATTTCTCGATTATCTGCGCGCTCATCTGCGCGCCCTGTCCCGGCTGGGAATTGCCTTCATCGTCCTTCTGCTCTGTATAGACATCTTTGTTATCGACAAGCAGCACGCTCATACCGCCATCCAGCATTTCCCCGGCTTCTGGACAATCTTCGGCTTCGTGGTTGGAGCCGGATTGATTATAGTCGCCAAGTGGTTCGGGCGGCAGGGAATCCGACAGAAAGAGGATTATTATGATTGATTCCGGATCCTGGCTTCATCCCTCAGTAATACTAATGGTTGGCGCTCTGCTTCTGCCCTTGATCGGCAAAGGCGCGGCCAAAAAGGCATTTATAGTGCTGGTGCCGGTTCTGGCCTTTATTGATGTCTGGCAATACAGTCCCCAGGGCGTTTATGGGGTAATCCAGTTTATGGACTGGAAACTGACCTTTGGCCGGATTGATAAATTAAGTGAGATCTTTGCCTATGTCATGAGTCTGATGTGTATCATCGGTACCATTTACAGCCTCCATGAAGAAGACGACCGCCAGATGATAGCGGCCTGGTTCTACGTGGCCGGTTCCCTCGGGGTTATCCTGGCCGGTGATTATCTGGTACTCTTTCTCTTTTCCGAGATCATGGCCTTCTCCTCGGTCTTTCTGGTCTGGTTCCGGCGCAGTCCCAAATCCATTGCCACCGGTTTCCGTTATCTCCTTGTTCATACCTTTGGCGGCCTGGTGTTGTTAGCGGGATTCGTTCTCCGTTACAAGGCCACCGGCGATCTCTCCTTTACCCAGTTGGATGTCCATAATCCAGCCCTCTACACCTATATTATAATGGTCGGCTTTATGGTCAACGCCGCCGTGCCGCCCCTGCACTCCTGGCTGCCTGACACTTACGCCGAGGCCTCGGTCACCGGGGCGGTATTCATGTGCGCCTTCACCACCAAGACCGCCATTTATACCCTTATCCGCTGTTTAGCCGGCATGGAAATTTTGATTGTCTTCGGGGTGATAATGGCCCTCTACGGGGTAATCTACGCCATCCTGGAAAACGACTGCCGCCGGCTGCTGGCCTGGTCAATTATGAGCCAGCTCGGCTATATGGTCTGCGGGGTCGGCATCGGCACCGAACTTGCCATTAACGGGGCCTGCGCCCATGCCTTTGCCCATATTCTCTACAAGGGTCTGCTCTTCATGGGCTGCGGTTCGGTACTGTATATGACCGGCAAGAGTAAATTTACCGACCTCGGCGGACTCTACCGTAAAATGCCCCGTACCCTGGTTTACATCATGGTGGGGGCTCTGAGTATGGCCGCTCTGCCATTTTTCTCCGGTTTTGTGACCAAATCCATGATTATCGCCGCCGGTTTTGAGGAACACCTCTATTGGGTGGGCTTCGGCCTGACCATGGCCTCGGCCGGTACCTTCCTCTATGTCTGCGTCAAGCTGCCCTATCTTATGTTCTTCGGCGAGACCAGGGCCAGTGAGGAAACCATGCAGAAGGCCGCTGATCCGCCCTGGAATATGCAGCTCGCCATGGCCATTGGCGCCTTCTTCTGTATCTTCATCGGCTCTTATACCCCGTTCCTGTATAATATGCTGCCCTTTGCCAATACCTTTAACGCCTATACGCCCATGCATATCTCTGAGACCATGCAGGTGGTGGCGGCTACTGCCCTGGCCTGTTATCTCCTGCGCCGGAAGCTGCAGCCCACGGCCGAAATCAGTCTGGATCTGGACTGGTTTTACCGCATGGCAGGCCGCGGTTTCTTCTGGCTGGCCAAGGTACCCCTGCAGACCATCGACAACTGGGTCGGGGTTATCTACCGGATAATCGGGCTTGGGCCGCTGATGGTTATCTCCAAGTTCTGGTCATGGTTTGACTGGAATGCCATTGACGGAACTATAGACGGCAGCGCCCGCGGAGTACGGGGTGCGGGCGGCGTGGTACGCCGTTCGCAGGACGGCCTCCAGGCCAGTATATTCTGGGCCTCGGCCATCGGCGGAGTTCTACTGATAGCCTATGTTTTCAGTTAGCAATAACCTGACCTGTAGGGTACTTAACAGGTGCCAATCATTAATAATTGAGGTGTTATAAGAGATGGATTTCTTGATTCTGAATAAAGGCTTTCCCATTCTAAGCGTGCTGATTTTTCTGCCGCTGGCCGGTGCCTTTATTGCCATGTTCCTCTCCGGAGATAAGGTATCCAGGGTCTGGGCTCTGATTGTTACCACCCTTAATGCGATTATCTCCCTGCCCCTCTATTCCGCCTTTAATTCAAGCAGTTATAAATTCCAGTTCGCCGAGCACCAGGCCTGGATTCCACAGTGGAATATTAACTATACCCTGGGCCTGGATGGAATCAGTCTGCTTCTTGTTCTGCTCACCACCATTATCATGCCGCTTTGTATTCTGGCCTCATGGCGTTATATCGCCAAGCGGGTCAAGACCTTCATGATCTGCATGCTGGTCTTGGAAACCACCATGCTTGGAGTCTTCGCGGCCCTGGATTTTATCCTTTTTTATATCATGTGGGAGGCAATGCTGATCCCCATGTATATGCTCATTGCCATCTGGGGCGGGCCGCGCAAGGTTTACGCCTCTACAAAGTTTTTTATTTATACCCTGGCCGGTTCAGTGATGCTGCTGGTGGCAATTATCGCCCTTTACCTGCACAGCACCCCGCATACCTTCAGTATCCCCATGCTCATGGGACAACCCTATTCAACAACCTTCCAGGTTCTGATATTTCTGGCCTTCTTTGTGGCCTTCGCCGTCAAAGTGCCGATGTTTCCGGTGCATACCTGGCTGCCGGCCGCCCATGTTGAGGCCCCTACTGCCGGTTCGGTCATTTTAGCCAGTATCCTGCTTAAAATGGGGACATACGGTCTGCTGCGTTTCTGTCTGCCCATGACTCCGCAGGCCACCATGACCTTTATGCCTTATATTCTCTGGCTGTCGGTGGCCGGTATTCTCTACGGCGGATTTACGGCCCTGGCCCAGCATGATATGAAGAAGCTCATCGCCTATTCCAGCGTCGGTCATATGGGTTTCGTCACCCTTGGTATTTTTGTTCTTAATTTCCGGGGCATGGAGGGTGCCATTTTACAGATGATTAATCACGGCGTCACCACCGGCGCCCTGTTCCTCTGCGTGGGGATGATTTACGAACGAACCCACAGCCGGGAACTGGCCACAGCCACCGGGGTCGGTAAGTATATGCCGGTTTTTGTTACCTTTTTTGCCATTTTCTCTCTGTCATCCTTCGCCTTTCCCGGTACCAACTCCTTTATCGGTGAGTTTCTGGTGCTGGCCGGCGGCTTTGCCAAGCATAAGCTGGTAACCGCTGCCGCCATTCCGGGCGCTATCCTCGCTGCCGCTTATATGTTGAGGATGCTGCAAAGGGTTATCTGGGGCGGGGTAAACAATCCCTCACATGATGGTCTCCTGGATTTAAATACCAGGGAGATTGTGACTCTCGCCCCATTTTTGGTATTTGTCTTCTGGATTGGTCTGGCCCCCGGGCCCTTCCTTTCGGTAATGCACAGTACCGTGCATCATTTATTGGCCCAGGTCAACGCCGGAGTAGCTCACCCGGCCCTGGCCTGTCTGCCTTGATAGATAGTAGGGAATATTTATGAATATAATGCTCTTTGCCCCAGAACTTTTTCTCCTTCTCGGAGCCCTCATTGTCTTCCTGCTCTCTTTAAGCGATGACCATAACAGCGCTCGGAATGTAGCCCTGGCTGCTGGACTTGGTGCCCTGATTTTAAGTGCCGGCGGGATGAACCGTGGCGGCTTAATGTTCGGCGGGGCCTACAATGTTGACCTCTTTTCGCAGCTCTTTAAAATAATGATCACCGGCGGCCTGACCGCGGTACTCATCTTTGGCGGCAAACACAGGGGGATTGAGAAGAGGGTGCGGCCTGAATATTATCTCTGCCTGATTTTAAGTACCCTGGGTCTTGTAATGCTGGTATCCAGCGTTGATCTGGTAGCGATTTTCGTCTCCCTGGAGCTTTCCTCCTTCTCACTCTACCTGATGCTGCCCATGCGCAGCACGGAGCATGGTCTGCGGATTCAGATGGAGGCCGGCATAAAATACATGCTTTTCGGAGTAATGGCCACCGGCATAATGCTCTTTGGAATGAGCTATGTCTTCGGGCTCACCGGCAGCACCAGCCTGGCCGCGATTACCGCCAAACTCCCCACCCTCGTTCATGAACCGGCGGCAGTAGTGGGCATCGTCATGATTCTCTGCGTCTTTATGTTCAAGCTCGCCATCTTTCCCTTCCATTTCTGGGTCTCCGATGCCTACGAGGGCGGCGCAAATGAGACCACCGCCTTCCTGGCCACGGTTCCCAAATTAGCCGGAGTCGCCATGCTGATCAGGATTGTCAACCTGATCAATCCCTCTGAGGCAATTATCAACTTCCTGGCCATATTGGCGGTCTGTTCAATGTTCTACGGCAATCTCTGCGCCCTGCGCCAGAAAGACTTCAAACGCATGATGGGTTTCTCCGCCGTGGCCCATGCCGGTTTTGTTCTCCTCGGTATTCTGACCTTTAAGGAGGCCGGATACGCTACATCCATATATTATATTCTCGGCTATCTCGTCATGAACCTGGCCTGTTTCATGGTAATCTGCAAGGTCTCCAAATCCGGCGAGAATGTCCCCATTGCCGGGCTGGCCGGGCTTTATAAACGCTCACCTCTGCTGGCCTTTACCATGGGGCTCAGTATGTTTGCCCTGGCCGGTATTCCGCCCTTTGCCGGGTTTATGGGCGAATTTCTTCTCCTCGCCGGAGCCCTGCAGGCCGGCCATCTCACCGTGGTTATTCTCGGGGCCTTAAACGCCGCCATTGCCATCTATTATTATCTCTCCGTGGTCAAGGTAACCTACTGCAATGAACCGGAAGCTGATACCGGGCCCATCAGGGTTGATATAGGCACCAGGGCAGTGAGTCTTATCCTCATCACCGCTATTATCTTTATCGGCGTCTATCCCTCCTCATTACTGGATATGGCCAGCGCCGCTCTCCGCCTCGCCTTCTAAAAAGCTGCTCACAACTCAGCCAGAAAGGTGATTTGAACCTCCTCCATGTCCGGTTAAGAATCTGCATTTATCGCCCATAGGCCTTTACCGGACTTCTGGTAATTACGGGTTTCAGGGCATTTTACCGATCAGCCGGTATTGGCTGCCGGATAGAGACTCCACCACCCCTTTTAATTCCAACATCAAGAGAATTTCCTGTACCTTGGCCGCTTTAAGACCAGCCCCATCGATGATGGCATCAATATGGCTGGGATAAGGTTCCAGAATCTTCATTATCGACCTCTCTTCCGGTGTCAGTTCCACTCCAGCCATATCCCCTTGGTCGTTTTCTTCTTTACCGGATGCGGGCTGAAAATCCGTTAGATGAGCGCTTAATTCCACCAGAATGTCGTCCAGTTTATAAACCAGTTTGGCACCCTGCTGCAGGAGGCTGTGAGTCCCGGCACTGGTAGCGGAATCCACCCGGCCAGGTATGGCAAAGACCTCCCGCCCCTCATCCATGGCTAAACGGGCGGTAATTAAAGAACCGGAACGTTCAGCCGCCTCCACAACCACTACCCCAAGGGCGAGGCCGCTTATTATGCGGTTACGGGCCGGGAAGCGAAAGGCCTCCGGCTGAGTTCCCAGGGGATATTCGCTGACAATAACCCCCCGGTCAGCAATCCGCCGGGCCAGGGCAAGATTACGGCGGGGATAGGGGACATCCAAACCGCAGCCCAGGACGGCGACGGTAATACCGCCGGCCTCAAGAGCGGAAGCATGGGCGGCGGCATCAACTCCGAGAGCCAGACCGCTGACCACGTTAAGGCCGTGGGCCGCCAGCCCGGCCCCAAGACGCCGGCCAATCTTTAAGCCATAGCTGGTGGCCGCCCTGGAACCGACAATCGCTATGGAGGGCCGGGTTAAGAGTTCAACATCACCGTTAACATAGAGCAGCATGGGAGGGGTATATATCTCCCGGAGGAGAGCGGGATAGG
>DRPV01000276.1 GCA_011330685.1 Desulfobacterales bacterium | reverse complement strand
TTCTTTTTGAAACAGCAATTATTCCTGTTTCAATTTCCCCACCCCGAATCACACTCTACTGCGGCCATATTCTACCGCCAGGCAACAGCGAATCATGCTAAAAAGTTGTTATTCCAAATAGTTACTCATTCAGTTGCCGGCCGCTTATCTTTATTCTAACTATTTTCTAATTTTTTCATGCTTAATTGCTTGAATTATCGTACATATAATCTATAAAATTAACAACGCCCAATATTTTTACCCGCTTGGCATCTATTGTGCAAATAGTCTGGTCAAAACATCCAGCAACTGACCACAGCCGCTATATTTTTTATTTAATTCGTATTGCATCGGGATTAAATAACTTGAGGAGACGTCATGCCTAATTTAAAAAAGCTGTATACGGGATATGATTAGGAAAGTTCGGATATGGGGAGAGGCGCTTCCAGACTGCCGCCTGCTTTGTCACTGTCAGCAGACAGGGCAAAGGCACAATGGTTAGGCGGAAGGGAATATGATTTTATTTGGTTTTTGGGTAATTGGGCTCATCTAAATTTTAAAAAGGAGATTAAAACATAATGTGGCACATGTATCTTCCCATTGCGGGAAACAGCGTAAATATTATTACCATCTTTGGTCTGGGCGGCGTTGTTGGTCTGCTGTCGGGGATCTTTGGGGTTGGAGGCGGGTTTCTGATGACTCCTCTGCTGATAATGATCGGCATCCCTCCCACGGTGGCTGCCGCCTCGGATTCTAACCAGATAGTCGGGGCATCTACCTCCGGCACCCTGGCCCATTGGCGGCTGGGGAATGTCGACGTCAAGATGGGATTGTTGCTGCTCGTCGGCGGAATCATCGGCGGCACGGGTGGTGTCCAGGTAATCAAGGTTCTACGCGCCATGGGTAACGCCGATTTTCTGATTAATATCACCTATGTCCTCATGCTGGGCGGAGTTGGCTCTTATATGTTCTGGGAAAGCCTGCAGGGCTTGAAGCAGGATACCGGCGTCCCTCAGCCCGAGGAGGCTCAGGCAGCGGCTGCCCCAGTAAAGGAATCTACCTATGCCCGCCTGCTTAAAATGCTTCCCTGGCAGAGTAAATTTGAAAAATCAGGCTCAGAAATCTCTATTTTATTACCCCTTATCTTTGGGGTTCTGGTTGGTGTCCTGGCTGCCATCATGGGGGTTGGCGGTGGTTTCATCATGGTACCGGTAATGGTTTATCTGCTGCGGATGCCCATGCATGTCGTGGTAGGTACCAGCCTGTTCCAGATTCTCTTCACCTGTGTCAACGTCACCATTATGCAATCCTACAGTAATCATACGGTTGACTTTGTTCTTGCCCTTCTGCTGCTGGCCGGTTCCACTATCGGCGCCCAGTTTGGTACCGCGGTGGGGAAAAAGTTAAAAGGCGATCAATTAAAAATTTTACTGGCTACCCTGGTTCTTATCGTCTGCGTAAAAATGTTGGCAGGACTCCTGATAACGCCGGATATTCTCGTCGCTTTAAAGGGAGGACATTGAGAATGAAAAAGATAATAACTTTATTAAGCATTAGCATTCTGGCTTTTATCGGCCTGGCCCAGGCCAGCTTGGCGGCCGATATCAGCATGACAATTGCTCCCACCACCGTTGAAATCAGCGCCTTTTATAACGGCACCTCAGTGATGGTCAAGGGCCGGATTCCGGCCAACGCCCAAGCCGTAGTCCGGGTCAGCGGAGAGGGAGAAGAGCTGCATTTGAAGAAAAAGGGCAAGGTAGGCGGTTTTTTATGGATGAATACCGGCGATGTTACCCTTGAGAACGCCCCCAACGTCTACATGGTGTATACGCCTAAGGAGATTACGGATCTGGACAACTCTCCGGCCAGACGACTCAGCATTCCGGCCTTGAAAGATCGGATCACCGTGGCTCCGGCCAGTGAGGATAAGGATTTTATTGTCGGCGAGTTTATCAAACTTAAGGAGAAATACAACCTGTATACCGTTAACGACGAGACCGTAAAATACGGAACCGTCAGCAACGGCACCAAGACCTTCGAGGTGAAAGTCGCCATCCCGCCCAGAATGAAACAAGGGATTTACAAAATTGACCTCGGGGTCGTGCAGGACGGCAAGCTGACCGGAATCACCTCAAAGGAACTCAAGGTGAAACTCATAGGCTTTCCGGCTCAGTTAAGCAAGCTGGCTTTCGGTAAACCCTTAACACATGGCATTATGGCAGTATTGGTTGCCATTGCCGCCGGGTTGCTCATGGGAGTTATATTCAGAGGTAAAGGCGGCGCGCATTAATAAAGCCTGAGCTATTTATTTCATCAGTTGTGTCCGGTTAAGAAGTTGCAGTTACAGCTGAAGGTTCAAAGCCGTCTTCCTGGTATGTTCCTAACCGGGAAGACGGGCATAACGCCAGATCCTGGCCGGACATTACTGATATTTTACCGCGGATTTCGGTAATTGCTCTACTGCTCCAGCACTGCCGAAGTTCACACAGAACGCCCCTCCGCGGATTCCACGTTCACCCGCCCCGTTTCAGCCTTCTTAAATACACCAGGTAACCCTGTTACACGACGCAGTTATGGGCGGCCCCTGTCTGCTGCCCCGGTTACCAGAACTTAAATGCCATTTTGGAGAGTTATTCATGAGCGATGAAGGTAAAACCAGTATCTTGATTCTGGATGATGAGCCGATAGTCAGTAAACGCCTGAAACCATCTTTAGAGAAAAAGGGGTATGAGGTGGAGACCTTCACGGCCAGCATAGATGCCCTGCAAAGGGCCGGGGAAAGGAATTTCGATATTGTGATTACTGATTTAAAGATGGAAGGTCTGGACGGTATGGAATTTTTAACCAAGGTCAAAGAACGCTCACCAAAAACCGAAGTAATCGTTATTACCGGTTTTGCCACCCGGGAAACAGCGAGAGAATCTTTCGCGAAAGGTGCCTCCGGATTCCTGGCCAAACCTTTCAAGCTCAGTGAGATCACCAGGGCTATTGAAAAAGCGGCCAAAAAAATATAAACGCTCCATATGCAACAGCTATCCCGCGAGCTTAAAAGCCCCGTGTAACCCTTCAATCACCATCTGGGTGCCGATTACCGCCAGGATCAAACCCATCATACGCGTTATTACCCCTAACGCCCCAACTCCGATAAAGGTAACAAACTTTTCGCCAAAGACAAAAAATACGTAGGTAATCAGACAAAGAACAGCAAAAGAAATAATGGTTACCACCATCCCGGTCAGCCCGCCTCCGGCGGAAAAGTTCATAGCCGTAGCGATAGTACCAGGGCCTGCCAGTATCGGCATTGCCAAGGGCGAGATAGCGACGCTCAGTGCTGCTTCACGGCATTTTTGTTTGTCCTCCTCATTGGGATGATGCACGCTTGACTGTTTCCCCTGCAGCATGTGAAAGCCGATAAGAAAGACCAACAGGCCGCCGGTAATTCGAAAGGCAGGCAGAGTTATACCAAAAAGCTCGAAAATCACCTTACCCGCAATAGAGAACACAACAATTACCAAAAAGGCCAGGGCCAGTGACTGAAAGGCCACGGTCTTAGTCGTCTGTTTATCATCGCCGCTTGTCAGACCAAGGAAAATCGGTACGTTCGCGACGGGGTTCATGATGGCGAAAAACCCCATAAATACCGTTACGCTGTGAATCAGTATACTCTCCATATTTTTACCCGCTATCTCCCGCCCGCAAGGGCCTTTGTCGGCAAATTCATCTTTTTATTTTATTGCTTCACCGATACAAATAGCTTATAGTAGAAAAATTTTCTTGACAATTTTGTGCGTTTTTATACAACGTTCGCAAAATCAAATTTTTTAAATTTTACTGTTTTTTCAGTAATTGTATACCGTTATTTTCCATGAGCGTAAAAGAAAAAGATACTTTGACCGGCCAGGAGATCAATAACCTGGCCAGTCTGGCAGCTGAGTACAACTGCCCTTGGGTGCTGTTTAGTGAAAGCGTTGTCGGCCCGCCGGATTTATTAAGGTGGATGGATCTCGAAGACCTTAAAAAGCATGGCTGGTTTCCCACCGCAGTTACTGACCGGAAAGCCACGGTTGTCACCTGTCGGCCCCCCAAAGAACTTAGCGCGAAGATCAAAGACAGTCTACAGGTTGATGAGATCGAGTTTATTATTACTACCCCTGCCGATCTGCGCCGAATTATAGAGCATAACCAGGATATTAATCCAGGTTTTCCGCCATGCGCCGGCCGAACCCCGCTGGCCAGAGTGCGTACCCACCTCGCCGGCCGCCGCTCTCTCCTCTCCCTTTACCGGACATTAATGGCCAAAAGCAGAACCAATCTGGCTCTGGTGCGTACCGGTTTCTCGTTTATTGCCATTGCCCTGCTGTTCATTCGTACCTTTCCACCCATTATGGGAAGCAAGACCTTTGTCGCTCTATTGGTGGAATTACCTCTGCTGGGCCTTGGAATATATATGGTCGTAGTTAATATGCTGAAATATCTACCGGCCAGAAAAATCAACATCGTCTTACCCCCTTACACCGCCACAACTCCCACCGGCGGCACTTCGGTACTCAAGGTCGAAAATGAAGAGGAATACCCGATTTTCAGCCGCACCCCAGAAGTTGCGGGCGCGGCGGAACTCCGGGCCGACTGGTCCAAACTCTCGCCGGTTATGCGGCGCCGCTTTTTAGCCAGTGACCGCACCGATTACGCCGAGGAACGAACCACCCTGGCCTGTCTGCGCACCTGGGTGGCGAATGTCAGAACCTGGCTGGCCTTTGTCCGTACCGGCGGCGCCTTTCTGGGACTTGGCTTAGGCCTGATTCGCGCCTACCACTACGGTTTATGGCGTATTTTTGACTTCGCCCTGGTTGGACTAGGCCTCATTATGATCGCCGAAGGCCTCTACTGGTATTCCCGGGGCCACCAGACCGCCAAGGTTGGCTTCAACTCGGTTAAACGCATGAACGCCAAAGAAAATATATGGGATTTCTTTTTCCCGCATCGCCAGCTTCCCAAATCTTTGATTAAAATGGCTCCCCTGCCAGTACATAAGGGGGCGGCGGCCGGCATATGGGCTACCACCGGCCTGGCCCTTGAAAGAACCGTCCTGGCCGACCGCCGGAACTTTATGGCCCGGCTGCGCACAGTCATGGCCTGCGGTATCCGCACAGGTTATTCCTATATTCGTACCGGCCTGACCCTCTTTTTTATCGGTCTGGTCTTTGCCGTTTATTTTCATAAAACCAACATTTACTGGTATGTTTACGAAATATCCATGATGTTAGGGGGCCTGGCGCTCATTACTGAAGGCCTGTTATGCGCCCTGCCGGCGGAAAAATTAAGGCAGCAGTTCCCCTACTGTAACGCGGATATAGAAATATCTATCCCCAATTACGGCGTCCCCTGCCGAACCTGGAAAAAAGCAATATTCGACCGTGAAACCAAATAGCCCGCAAAAATCAAGTCCATTCAGTCTTCTCGTTTCCTCCGGCACTCTTCCGGCAGAGTCCTTTGAGGCTGCCGGCCAAACCGCGGCCGCCAACAACCTGCCTCTATCCCAGGTGCTGATGCGGGAATACGGTCTCTCACGCGCGGTTCTCCTGCAGGCCCTGGCCGATTATTATAAATGTCCCTTTGTTGAATATGATGAGCGGCTGCCCATACCGCCGGAGCTGCTGACAACCGGGATAAGCACGGATAAACTCCGGGCCGAGGGCTGGTTCCCGATTATCAAGGAGAAAGACGGCTCCATTGTTATAGCCTGCACCAACCCGGCGGCTCCTGACCTGCCCGCGCAGGTAGAGACTTATTTCGGCTCTGAGCCCTATGTATTCCAAGTCTGTCTGCCGGATGACATAACCTGGTTCACCGATGATTTTCTCAACGCCAAGCCGGGCGAACTCATCGGCACCGAACGTACTGATAATGCTTTCTGGCGTAATACCATGGCCCAATGGCGGACGCTGCTCGCCTGTTACCGAACCGACATGGCAAAGACCCGCACCGCTCTGGCACTGACCAGGGCCGGACTGGCACTGGTGACCATAACCTTTGCCTATTTTCGCATCCACAAGGAAGCCTCCCCCATCGGTCTGTCAAGCAGCATAATGCTCATAGGCTCTATTCTGGCCATCATCGGTCTACCCGCCTATCTTCAGATTCACTGGTCGCGGCTCAAACCGCCTGGGGGCCTGACCCTGATGGAAGTCACCAGTGCCGCTCTGCTCTTTCTGGAAAACTTCCATTTTGTCGACGGCCCCCAACTCAAAACCAGCACCAGGCCGACAATGCTTGGCCGTTTAAGCGATTTTCTGGCCGAATTCTGCACCATCTACTACTACCCGGCTCCGGCGAGCAGAGAAAGAACCCATCTGGTTCGAGAACGCAACGTGCTGGCCGCCCAGCGCACCATCGCCGCCTGTAACCGCACCATTTATGCCCGAGCCCGTACCGGCCTGTCCTTTACGCGCACCGGTATTTCCTTTATGAGTATAGGTATCGGCCTGATTATTTACTTTGGTATAGGGATGGACATAATTTTCTACGGCACCCTTATTATCATTGGTCTGTTGCTGGCCATTGACGGAATTTTGTGGTATATCCCCGCCTATCGTCAACAGGCGGATTTTTCCAAACTGGGAACTCGTTTTCGTCTGCAAGTCAAAAAGAGCCCATGAAAATTTCAAAAAAAATCTATCTCACCACCTTTGTAAACCTTGGTCTTATCGCTGTAATCGGGATGTTCGCGATTTTCAGCTTTAATCAGATCTCGACAAAATTCAAATTTACCATAATCGCCGACAAGCTGAATGCCTCATTTCTGGAGATGCGGCTGCTTGAAAAAAATTACTTTCTGTACAATGACAAGGGCGGACTTCTGGAAATTCAGCAAAAGGCCCGCGAGACAAGCGTTACCTTAAATAAAATGAGGGGCGATATTGTTAAGGCGGTGGGTAGAGATAAGTTTTTGCAGATGCAGAAGCTGTTGCAGGATTACTCCAAGATGGTCGCCTTAGGTATTAAAAATAATAAAAAGGACGCCTGGACCAAAAAAGAAATCAGACTGGTCGGCCAAAAACTGAAGAGCTATTCTGAAAATGTTACGGCCCTGGAACGGCAGCACGTCTGGGAGATTATCACTAAAACCAGTATGGTTATGAGGCATTCATTATGGATTATCATGATTTTTGCCTTTTTTTTCAGCCTCTTTATCGTCCGCAGTATCCGCCAGCCCCTGCATAGGATTGTTGCCCTCACCAAGACGATTTCCAAGGGCAACTTCCAGAAGATAAAGGCCAAGCCGCCGGCCAACGAAATGGGGGCGGTGATTATCGCCATTAACTCCATGGCCGAGGAGTTGAGTAAGCGGGAAAAGGCGATTGTCCAGTCAAGAAGACTGGCCTCCATCGGGGTACTGGTAGCGGGAGTGGCCCATGAACTCAACAATCCCTTAAACAATATCGCCATAATCGCCCAGACCTATAGTGAAGTTTACGATAAACTGGATAAGGAGCAGCACATAGGCTTCATGGCCCAGGTTGAGGAGCAGGTTGAGCGGCTGCAGAAAATCATTAAAAACCTGCTGGATTTTTCCAAGCCCAAGGAGCCGAAATTAGCGGAAAAGGATCTGAACGAGGTCTTTATGCATTCGCTTGAGCTGGTACAGAATGTGATGACGGTGGCTAATGTCCAGACCCGTCTCCAGTTAGCGGACACCCTGCCGACCATATATATTGATGAACATCAATTCCAGCAGGTATTGGTCAATATGATGATTAATGCTACTCAGGCCATGAGCTCCGGCGGTGAACTTATCGTTAAAACCGGGTATATAAAAGACAAAGACGCGGTAGAAATAAGTATAACTGATACCGGCAACGGTATTGCGCCGGAATTTCTGGATCATATCTTCGATCCGTTTTTCAGTACCAAGGAAGACAGCGGTACCGGACTGGGACTCTGGGTAAGTTACGGTATTGTTAAAACACATAAGGGTAGAATCAAGGTAAAAAGTACAATAGGGCAGGGAACAACCTTCACAATTATTATGCCGACAAGCAAAAAATACAAGGAAGAAGCCAATGAGCAAGTATAACATTCTTATTATTGACGATGAAAAAATTGTTTGTGATATGATGAAATTATCCCTGGAACAGGAAGAGGGATATGAGGTTGAGAGCTTTTTAAACGGCACCGAAGCCTTGGAACGGCTCAAAGAGAAGAAATTCGATATGGTGGTGACCGATTTTAAAATGAAGGGTATTGACGGTCTTGAGGTCTTGCGCACCGTCAAGCAGCTCTATCCCAAAACCGCGGTTATCATGATCACGGCCTTTGCCAACCTCGATGTGGCGATTGAGGCCTTACGGGAAGATGTCCATGATTTTTTCCCCAAACCTATCAAGATTAAAGACTTAAAGGAATCCATTCGCAAGGCCCTGCCTTGACTGCCCCGTAAACGCTCCATAAACACCACCCTGCACACGTTCCAACCCCGCGATATACCGATGTAGTCGCGAGGTTGGAACGTGCACATGGCGGCGCCCCTGAAACGCTTACAGTTAGGGGGTTAGTTGGGTGTGGTTAATTGACCGCTTACCCGAAAACTATAGAGCATAGAGCCTATGAACCGTCCAGATGGTGTATCATCAATTCTAAAAACTTTGGGTGGCTCAACGACAAAATGGTTGCGTAATCGTTTTGCCCCCAAACTGCCCCTTGCTGACATTTACCGATATTTCAAGGAGGTGCTTGAAAGCAATAACCACGCGCTGGAATTGATCACCGATATGGGCCAGAAGTTAGACGGCAGTTATATCTTTGACATCAATTACATCAAAAGAATTTACCCGGAACTTGCCGATACCCTGCGGACATCCATTGAGCGCTTTAACCGGCTGACAAGAAACAACTACGCCATTGAACCGGCCTTCACCCATATTGATTCCCTGATTTCTGAAATGATCTACGGAGAGGGCACCACGGGCGATGACAGTATCCTTTTTCTTGATGATGTCCAATGGTTTAGAGCCCGGGAGGTCGGGGGTAAAAGTTTTCATCTCTCCGAACTTAAAAACAATCTGCATTTGAATATTCCGGATACCTTCGTCTTGACCACGAGGGCCTATGATGAATTTCTACAATATAACCGGCTTAAAGAAATCATGCAGCCTGCCGAGGGCCGGCAGCCGGACGCCAAGGCCGTACAGGATGCCGTTATGGCGGGCAGCTTCCCGCCGCGTCTTGAAGAACAGCTCGACAAAATTCTGCAAACCATGCATTCCCGACATGGCGCCGAAGCAACCTTGGCGGTGCGAAGCAGTGCCGAGGAAGAAGACGACCTGTTTTCCTTTGCCGGTCAGTTTGAAACAATTTTAAATGTGCCGATAGTTAAAGAGGACGTTATCAGGGCCTGCAAAAGGGTTTATGCCAGCCTTTTCGATCCCAACGCCCTGGCCTACCAGGAGCGGCTGGACTACGCCTTTGGCGGCCTGCGCATGGCAATTGGCTGCGTCTTGCAAATAGACCCCGTGGCCAGCGGGGTTATCTATACGGCAAACCCGGTGAGCGGCAATATTGATGAAATTTTAATCAACGCCACCTGGGGCCTCGGCACCTCGGTTGTGGACGGCACCATTGATGTTGACAACTATGTGGTGGAGCGCGGCAAGTCCCCGCGGATCAGGGAATCCAAGGTGGGAAGTAAAGAGTATATGAACGTTCTTGACACCACCCAGCCGGGCAAAATAAAAGAAATCCCCACCCCGGATGACAAGAAGAATCTCCCCTGTCTTCCCCCCGCCCTTGTTCTCGAACTAGCTGAGAAAGCCGCTGAAATCGAAAAATATTTCCGAACTCCACAGGATATTGAATGGGCTCTGGATGCCCATGGTTCCATCTTTCTACTGCAATCCAGACCACTGAAGATCGTCAGCCCTCAGGTTAAAGCCGATCTGCCCCATTATACCCATAATACCGATTCCGTCCACCAACCCTTCCTGTTCAAAAAACCGGGAGTCGTGGTACAAAAAGGTATCGCGGCCGGCAATGTCTATGTCCTGCACCGTATTGACGAACTGGATAACTTCCCCAAAGGGGCTATTCTGGTGGCGCACAGCGATTCACCGCATTTTATCCGGATAATGCCCTTTGTCGCCGCGATTATCACTGATACCGGTTCCGTTACCAGCCATATGGCCTCGGTCTGCCGGGAATTCGGGATTCCCACCATCGTCAACACCGGGGATGCCACCAAGATTCTACAGCATGGCGGTGAAATTACCTTAGAGGCTGATGAGTCTGGAGAAATCACCATTGTCAACGGCCTTGACAACAGCATCCTCAAAGGCAGGCAGCAGCATATCCGCAGAATGGAGGAGCTCTATGAGTACAGACGGCAGAAATATATTCTTCGCCATATAGCGCCGCTTAACCTGGTAAACCCCCTTGCCGACGAATTTACCCCGGCTAAATGCCGGACTTTGCATGATGTATTACGTTTCATCCATGAAAAATCAGTCCAGGAGCTTATTGCTATTTCTCAGCATGGCCTCTTTGGTAAACCGTCTCTTCTCCGCCTGGATCTTGATGTTCCGGCCGGTATTCACGTGCTTGATATTGGCGGCGGGCTGTCTGCCAAAACTAAATCGCCGTTGAGCGCCGATGATATCGCCTCCTTGCCCTTCAAGGCCCTGCTGAAGGGGATGACCTGGAAAGGGGCCTGGAACACGCAGGCAGTGGCCTTGAATGTCAAAGATTTTATGGGCAGCGTCGGCCGCTTTTCAGTCCTGGCTTCCGGGGCCTCGGGTTTCGCGGAAAATAATGTTGCCGTAATCTCCAAAGAATATATCAACCTGCATATGAGTTTAGGCTACCATTTTAACCTTGTTGACAGTTACTGCAGTGAAAAGGCGGCAAATAACCATATATATTTTCGCTTTGTGGGCGGGGCCACCGATATCGTCAAACGCTCCAGAAGAATTAAATTGATTGATAAAATTCTGGTTGAATTCGGCTTCAATATAAACATTAAAGGTGATCTGCTCATCGCCCGGCTCTCCCATGTCGAGCAGGAGGAGATAATCGAGACCCTTACCATGGTCGGCAGACTCATCGCCTATGCCAGACAGATGGACGCAGTACTTCGTAATGAGAATGATGTTGAGCTCTATACCAGGAGATTTCTTGAGGGCAACTTTGAATTTCTGGAATAGGGGCTGCGGCTCCGGCAGTTATCCGCCAAAACGGTTAGCGCTCAAAGCGTAACCGTTCAGCAGAGGCAACGAATTACCCTCAACTCGTAAACTGTAACCGTTCAGATGTGCCCCAGGTTCGTTCGTTTCGGCCCCCGAAGCGTACCTGTTGTACGTGAGGGGGCCGAAACGGACGAAGATGGGGTGCAGGTGAACGGTTACCTCAAAGCACACCCCCCGATGGTGCCAATCCACCGAAATGTAAGTGGTTCAGGGATGCCCTGATGTGCGTGATCAAGCCCCTCAATTATACACCTGTATATTGACGGGGCTCGAGCGCGTGCAGCAGGGTGTTCATGGAGCACTTACCCAAAACGCAAACGCACCGGGCAATGGTCGGAGCCCATAACCTCATTTAATATCGCCGCCTCTAACAGCCGTTTATCGCTTTTGGCATCGACACAGAAATAATCAATCCGCCAGCCGATATTCCTCGCTCTGGCATTAAAGCGGTAACTCCACCAGCTGTAATTATCCGGCTCCTGATTAAATTTACGAAAGGTATCAATATAACCGTCACCAATAAAGCTGTCCATCCAGGCCCGCTCCTGAGCTGAATAACCGGGGTTCATTTCGTTTGATTGAGGATTTTTGAGATCAATAGCCTTGTGAGCCACATTAAAATCACCGCAGATTACCACCGATTTTTTTTCAGCCAGCGAATTGGCGAATTTATGAATGGCAGAGTTGAAGGCCAATTTATAGTCCATTCTCTTTAATTCGTGTTGAGCGTTGGGGAAATAGGCGTTAATCAGAAAAAAATCTTCATATTCCAGGGTCAAAACTCGGCCTTCAACATCAAATTCATCCTCTCCCAGGCCATAGATAACCGCCCGCGGCGCCACTTTACTGTATACCGCCACCCCGGAATACCCCTTACGCCGGGCGGAATGCCAATAAGAGGTATAGCCATCAATATTATGGAGGGCGGCGGACAACTGCTCCGGCTGGGCCTTGGTCTCCTGAATTGCCAGGATATCCGGGGCCAGGTTCGTGACAATATCCACAAAGCCCTTTTTTTCGAGCGCCCGAATCCCGTTGACGTTCCAGGAGATCATGTTAAGGCCGCCGGATTGGGCCTTAACGACTGAAAGGGATGCGGGAGTTTTGCGCGCTTTTACCCCAAGCCGCGGGCAATGAGCCCGGATAACACATCGGTCGCAGTGAGGGGCCACCGGCTTACAGGTTCCCTGACCAAAGGCTACGAGTAGAGAATTTATTTCCAGCCAGTACTTTTGGGGCAGCTTTTTCCGCAGGGCCATCTCGGTTTGCAGGGGGGTTGAGGTCTTGACATAACCCCAGATATTCATAATGCGGTGCACGTGGGTATCCACACAGATGGCGGGCTTACCAAAGGCCACGGCCCGCACCAGATTGGCGGTCTTCCTGCCGACACCGGGGAGCTTGACGAGAGAGTCAATATCAGCCGGAATCCGGCCTCGGTTAAGACTCAAAAGAGCGCCCGGTAATTTATGGAGATAACCGGCCTTGGCCCGGTAAAATCCCACCGGATAGATTAACTGCCTGATCTCATCCTCACTCAAGGCGGCGAGACTGACCATATCCGGAGCCTTGGCAAAGAGACGCCTGGCGGCCTGCGCCGTGGTCTCATCCTTGGTGCGGGCGGAAAGAATAGTAGCGGTCAAGACCTTGAAGGGATCCGCGGTTTGAGCGGCGATGAGATCCACCACTGGTACCTGATATGATTTTATTTCTTCACGAAGAATAGTGAGTACGCGGTCTATGTCCATATATCTCCTTTATTTCTGCGGTTCGATATTCCTTGTTCGATTTTCGATATTGCAGTTGTCTGCTTGGGGTTAAACAACTTTAACGGCTCCCCTGCGAAGCAAACGTAACCGTTCAGCTGCACCCCATTTTCGTCCGTTTCGGAGTCTACGCTTACCTGTCCACCTCACGTACAGGGTGTACAGACTCGGTGGCCAAAACGAACGAGGTAAGCGAAGACTCCGAGCTGGAGCACATCCGGAGTCTTCGCTTTCCTGAACGGTTACAGCTCACAGTTAAGGGCAATTTGTTGCCTTGGCTGAACGGTTACAAGCAAACAACGAAAATTCTGTCCGATACATGGACATAGTTCGGTCTAAATTATCAGTTACTCCCCGTTAGCAAGAGCTAAAGATTTGAGGCTGGGTAAACGGTTATCATCGTTTTTTCGCAGCCTTGGGCTATCGCGGCATACAACGAACCAAACATCAGCCGTTGGGCCAGGGCCTGGGGCGGCGGAGCGGCCATGATCAGCAGATCATGGCTGGCGGCCTCTGTCAGGACAGTATCCTTGCGGGCCTCAGTAGCCAGCACCTGGCAGCGGGTAACAGCCGACAGCCCCTCTGCCGCCGCCCAGTCCTCCAGGCCGTCGGCCGCCCTTTTAATATCTTTATCCGAATCAGAGGAAGACATTAAAAGCAAGAGGGTAATTTTGTGGCGGCCCACCGCTGCCATAGCTCGTAGCGGAATTCTGATTTCGTCCAGGCCCGTCAGGGAAATAATCGGCACCAAAATACGTTCCGTATGGAAAACCTCGCCGAATTTAACAATCAGGGTGGGACAAGGGGCATTTTCAATTATTTTACCACAAATTTTCTGAGAGACAGAGAGGGGAGAATAACCCAGAACAATGGCCCAGGCCCCAGACTGCCGGGCAGTACCCAGGATGCCGGCAGCCACATCATCATCCTCTTTAACAATGGTGTAAAGTTCGCTTCCCATCCCCTGCACCTCGCTCTGTACCGCGGATACCAGGGCCTGATCATCAACCCGTCTGTTTTTATCGGGTTGATAAGCAGGCGGCACAACTCTGAGCATGAGAGGATAGGCCTGATGGAAATGGGCGATAATTGCCGCTATCCGGGCCAGAGCGGCAGCGGTGGCAATATGGCTGACTCCAAACAGTACTATCCCCTCCGGATGTTCTAAATGACTGAGCCGAGGCCAGGTCCAGGGGACAAGGGGAACACCGGCCGGTACGGTGGAGAGCGAGGCCCCGGCCATATGGTTTTTATCAGCAGCCGGCGGGCTCACCGGTAGCTCATCTGCCAGTTTAAGGGCCAGATTCGCAAAAATCGGGCCGGATATCTCGGACAATAAAACCCCGGCCAGCACAACCTGGGTAATGAATTCAGCATAAGCGCTGCTGGCCGGATTATTGCCAATGAGAAAAATAAGACCGATGGCCACCCCAGCTTGAGGGGTAAGAGCCAGGCCAAGATAACGTTTAACCGGGAGCGGCGCTGAGGAGACCAGAGCCCCAACTCCAGCTCCACCGATCTTACCGATAGTGCGGCAGAAAAAATAGGTCAGCCCCAGCCAGCCGGCCGTGGTTAGAGCCGCCAGATTGAGGTGCACCCCGGCCAGGGTAAAAAAAAGGACATAGATGGGCGGTTCAAAGGCGTTAAGAGCCCGAAAGAGGCGGGTATCCCGATGTTCACGGTTAATCACGGTAAAACCCGCCGCCATACCGGCCAGAAGGGGTGACATATTCAGTAAACGGGCTGCCTCACCGCAGAGAAGAAGAATAGCCAGCCCACCGGTGAGCATATCACTTTTTCTACTCATATGGCTGTTTATAAAATCCAGCACGAGACCGGTAATAATTCCGATAACCAGCGATCCGGCGATTTCCAGAATACTGGCGGAGATCATGGCCAGCATACCACCCTGACCGGCGGCATTCAGATGATTTACGACCGCCATGGCCACTCCAAAGGCCATAATCGCCAGACCGTTATCCAAGGCAATGACAGCCAGCAGCATGGTAGTCAGAGGGCCGGCCGCTTTATTTTCGCGAATCACATGCATAACGGTGGCCGGGGCGGTGGCAATGGAAACCGTGCCTAATAACAATGCCACCGCCGGAGCATGAGGAATAACGGCGGTCAGACCGCTGATTTTCATCACCAGAAGACTGCCTGAGCTGACCATCAAAAAGGCCCCGCAGGCCTCGGCAATACCGATTAAAGCCAGACTCTTAGCCGCTGAACGGAGGCGGGCAATCTCCATATGCTCGCCAATCCCGAAGGAGATCATCATCAGGGCCAGTTGGATAAAATGCTGCAGCTGCTCACCCACCGCGGCTGCGGGGATCAGGTTAAATCCAGAGGGCCCAAGCAGCAGGCCGACACAGATATACCCGGTAACCGAAGGCAGACGGATTAACTGGCAGAGACGGCCGCTTAAAAAGCCGCCTCCTAATAAAATGGCCAAGGCCAGGGTGATATTCTCCACCGAAAAACCTTTAGTAATTATTTGAGAATTAGAGTAATTTTACAACTCTGCGCCGGATAAAATGGAAATAGAGCCCTCCAACCGGCCTACAGACCAAAATTGCTTTTATCGGCACAGATTAGACGTATTATAACATTAAACCAATGGTAAATTGTGACTATTCAGCAAAGGCAACAAATTACCAGAAACTCGGAGCCGTAGCCGTTCAGGAAAGCGAAGACTCCGGATGTGCTCCAGCTCGGAGTCTTCGCTTACCTCGTTCGTTTTGACCTCCGAGTCTGTACTCCCTGTACGTGAGGAGGACAGGTAAGCGTAGACTCCGAAACGGACGAAGATGGAATGCAGCTGAATGGTTACAGTAAATTTATATGAAAATAAATGATAAGCCCTACCGCACAATCTGGCTTGATGAAAATAATCCGTCTCTCGTCAAAATTATTGACCAGCGTCTCC
>DRPV01000275.1 GCA_011330685.1 Desulfobacterales bacterium | reverse complement strand
TCCCCTTTGTCTTCCAAAAAGGGAAAAAACGGCTTGTCGTCAAATATTATGCGAAACGCATGAAATCATAGACGTCCCCCATTTTACTACAAAAAAAAAGGAGTTTCAGAAAAATTTCTGAAACTCCTTGAATTATTTAAATGGTAGCGGGGAGAGGATTCGAACCTCTGACCTTCGGGTTATGAGCCCGACGAGCTACCGGACTGCTCCACCCCGCGTCACATCAAAATACTATAACCTATCGTGTTTTATTGTCAAGTTGATAAAGGGGGTTGTCGATAATTTTCTGGAGGGCGGTAAAGATGTCGGCCGGTAATTTGGTCAGCTTGCCCTGCCGGTTGACCACGGCGTGTACCGTAAAGCCCTTAACCAGTAATCTCTGGTCAGCGGTCTGGCGTATTTCATAATTAAAGCGGCAGGAGAGGCGTTTGACCCAGGCAAAGGTGGTGGCAATTTCTATCAAATCATCATAACGGGCCGAGGCCTTGTAACGGCTGTAAGCCTCCACCACCGGCATAATCAGGCCGCGGTCTTCTAATTCACGGTAGCTGATTCCCCGCTCCCGCATCAACTCGGTACGGCCCTGTTCAAAATAACGCAGATAATTACCATAATAAACCACCCCGCCGGCATCAGTATCACCGTAAAGTACCCTGGCCCGGCAGAAATGAGGGGCAGTCATCTCTATTTGGGTTGAATCGGCCATTGGATTAGAGCAGAATATCAAAAAACTCTTCACCATTGGCGAGGCGGCGGCCATACCGGTGAGCGTTTTGTTCGCTATAGGCCAGGCCGCCGCTCATTGAGGTTCGGGAGTCATACATGAGCAGAGGTACCGCCTTGGCAATATGGGAGCGCAGGCTGACGGGGGTGTAGTGATCCGGAGTTATTGCCATCCTGAATTCCGTACCCTCCAAGGCGGCCAGCAGGGGGCGGACAATCTTTTGATCAAAGTCCTCAATGGCCTGTACCTTCTCCGCCACCAGCCCCTGATGACCAGCCTCGTCGGCAGCCTCAACATGGACAAAGACCAGGTCATGACGGGCAGCGGCCTCTATGGCAGCCTGGGCCTTGCCCTGATAATTGGTATCGAGATAACCGGTGGCCCCCGGCACTGTAATTACCTCCAGCCCGGCGTAGATGGCGATCCCCTTAAGGAGATCAACGGCCGAGATCAGGGCGCCGCTGATCCCATAGTGGCTGCTGAGTTTTGCCATTTTCGGGGCCTTGCCCTCCCCCCAGAGCCAAATGGCGTTGGCCGGATTTTTCCCCGCCGCCAGCCGGAGACGGTTCACCTCCTGACGATCCAGAATTTCCCTGGCTCCATTGAGCAGTCCGGCAAAAGGTTCCTGGGCTTGGTAGCGCTGCCAATACTTGTTGATCTCACGTCCGGTATGATCGTGGGGCGGGGTGGTGCGCAGGTCGGGATATTCGCCCCTAATTACGAGGAGGTGGCGGTAGCTGACGCCGGGATAAAAATGAATGGCTGAATTATTTAATTCAGCGGCCAGGGCGGCGATGAGCTCCCCCGCCTCCGGGGTGGAGATGTGACCGGCGCTGTAGTCGCTCATCAGCAGCTTATCATCTTCCTGGGTCAGGGTCACCAGATTACAGCGAAAGGCGGTTTCGTCGGCTGCGAGATGAACATTCATGCTGGCAGCCTCCAGTGGAGCCCGGCCGCTGTAAAAGCGCTCCGGCCGATAACCGAGGAGGGATAGATTAGCCACATCGCTGCCCGGCGCCATACCCTGGGGTACGGTGGCAAGGGTGAAGAGTTCTCCAGCCGCGGCGAGGCCATCCATGGCCGGGGTGTCGGCCGCCTCCATGGGGGTCTGGCCGTTTAATTCGGCCAGCGGTTCGTCGCCCATGCCGTCACATACCAGAATAAAATATTTCATAGCCGTCCTATTCCAGAATCCTGATTATGACCGGCGTCTTGGCACAGATAGCCAGCTTGTCAATCTCGCTCATGGCCTGGGTCACTGATTTTTCAGTTGCCGGATGGGTTCTGATAACCACCGGCACCGCCCCTTTTTCCAGTCTCTTCTGTTGGATTACCGATTCAATACTGATCTCGTTATTTCCCAGAATACCGGCGATATCGGCCAGCACTCCCGGCTCATCAATAACCGACATCCGAAAATAATAGGCCCCCCGCAGATCCTCCATGGGGGTGATACGGCCCTTGATTATATTATCCTCCACAAAGGCCAGACCGGGTACCCGGTTAATGGCTCCAGCGGCGATATCCCTGGCAATATCGACAATATCGGCGGCCACGGCACTGCCGGTGGGCATCATTCCGGCCCCCTGGCCGTAAAGCAGAATATCACCCGCCATATCGCCATTAAAATTCACCGCGTTATAGGCCCCGTTAACACTGGCCAGCATATGATCCTGCGGCACCATGGTGGGGTGTACCCTGGCCTCCACATGATCGCCGTGATTAATACTTATGGCCAATAATTTTATGCGATAGCCGAATTGTCCGGCGTAAATTATATCAATTGGTTCAATGCGGGAAATTCCCTCCACATGAATATCTTTAAGCCGGATATTCATGCCGTAGGCCATAGCGATGAGAATGGTTAGTTTATGGGCGGTGTCAATGCCGTCAATATCAAAGGTGGGGTCGGCCTCGGCATAGCCCTTATCCTGGGCTTCACGCAGAACCTCGGCAAAGGGCAGCCCCTCATCGGTCATGCGGCTCAAAATATAATTTGCCGTACCATTTAAGATACCCATGATGGAATTGATGGTGTTGGCAGCCATACCCTCCTTCAGGGTCTTGATGACCGGGATTCCGCCGGCCACCGAGGCCTCCATGCCCACCGCGACCCCGGCCTCAGCCGCTGCCGCCAGAATCTCCCGGCCCGCGGTTGACATCAGGGCCTTATTGGCAGTCACCACATGCTTGCCCCTGGCGATGGCCCCCAGCACCAGGCTGCGGGCGGGCTCAATGCCGCCGATTAATTCAACAACTATATCAATGGCCGGATCATTTAAGACATCCTCAGCCTTATTAGTTAACCGACACCGGCCAAATTCCGGCGGCAGGGACTGGGCGCTGCGATCCGCTATCCGGGTCAGGGTAATATTCAGGCCCGTCTTGCGGCGCAGGTTTTCCGCCTGACGACGCAGTACCTCGGCCGTGCCGCGGCCCACCGTGCCAAAACCAATTATACCGACTTTAATTTCTTTCATATATTTATCAGGGGTCAGAAGTCAGAGGACAATATAGTTACCGCCTGCGGCGATTAGAACTGCTGACGGCCGACTCTTTGCGTATTCAGTTTTAACTGTTTGAAGTCTGCGCTGTTCTGTTGTGCCCAAAGCTGGGCATGATGGTTTAATAACCCTCAGGAGTGAAGCTACCCCTTCGAGGTGTAAGCGTTTCGGGGTCATGGGAAATACCTTGCCATAACAGCCTGTAAAACGTATAAGTAATGGTTTTTAGCCGATTATGGTCATATTATCAACGCTTTTATAGGGCTGGCCCCAAGAGATTCATGGGTGGCGGCATTTAAAGGATTAAAACGCGCGAATGGCAGGTAAGCATTCCCATAAATCAATATCATTATCTGCCGCCTGGCAGTTTATCGGCCCAATATTCAAGCGCTGCCGATGGCGGATAACGGCCGGAATTATGGCCCTGCTGGCTGTTGATCTCTGCCAGCTTGTTATCCCCCGTATTATCAAGTGGGCCGTTGACGGTCTTAGAAATCATACTATAGACGGCAGCCAGTTACGGAATTATGCCGCCTTGATTATGCTTCTGGCTCTGGCAGTGGCGGTTTTACGCTTTCTGTGGCGTTATCTTATTCTGGGCTTTTCCCGCCTTCTCGAACAGGATATTCGTGACGCCCTCTTTCATCATCTCCTGAGCCTGGACAGCGCCTTTTATCAACGCCGGGGCCCCGGCCAGTTAATCGCCTTGGCCACCAATGACCTCACCTCGGTGCAGATGGCCTGCGGCATGGGGCTCATTGCCGCCATAGACGCCCTACTTATGTCGTTTGCCGCTATATCCTGCATGGCCTACATCGATCCGCGCCTCACTCTGCTGGCCGTCCTGCCCTTCCCGCTGCTGGCCGTCACCACCCGTTTTCTGGCCTCCCGTCTCCACCGTCATTTCAAACGGGTGCAGGAGCAGTTCTCCCTCATCACCGAAGAGGCCCGCGGCGCGATAAACAATATCCGCCTTCTGAAGATATACACCCGCGAGGCTGCCCAGTGCGCCCAATTTGATATCATCGGACGCAGCTATATCAAACACAGCCTGAAAGTCGCTAAAATTCAGGGGATACTTTTCCCGGCCTCCGGGTTTATCGCCAATATCAGCCTGTTGATTATTGTCTTTTTCGGGGGGCGAATGGTTATCAGCGGCGCCATCAGTATTGGCGGTTTCGTGGCCTTTATCAGTTATCTCTTTATGC
The DNA here is from genome assembly GCA_011330685.1 of Desulfobacterales bacterium. Lineage (GTDB taxonomy): Bacteria > Desulfobacterota > Desulfobulbia > Desulfobulbales > VMSU01 > JAADIV01. Next base: position 4,283 of record DRPV01000275.1, on the reverse strand, counting down.
TTACCTGGCCCATGATGGCCCTGGGCTGGGTGAGCAATCTCTTTCAGCGTGGTCTGACCTCGCTGGCCCGGATTCAGGAGGTAATGGACGAACGTCCTGTTTTGCGGCCGGTAATTGCCGCGGGGCGTAAAATCGGTCAGCCGGATATTATCAGTTTCCACCATCTTACCTTCACCTATCCCGGCCAGAACAGGCCGAGATTAAAGGATATAACCCTTGATATCCGCCCCGGTCTGTTAGGGATTGTCGGCCGTACCGGCAGCGGTAAATCCACCCTTTGCGCCCTGCTGGCCCGCCTCTATCCTGTGGAGCGTGGCCAGTTCTTCATCAATAAGCTGGATGTAAATGATATTGACCTGAATTCCTGCCGCCGCTTATTATCCTTTGTACCCCAGAGTGCCGTGCTTTTCTCGACGACCATTGCCGGGAATATTGCCTTCGGGGCACCTGAGACAACCAGGGAAGATATAGAGGCGGCGGCCGAAGCGGCGGCCATACACGACGAAATAATGGCCTTTCCGCATGGCTATGAGACTGAAATAGGCGAGAGGGGGGTGCGGTTGTCCGGCGGCCAGCAGCAGAGAATAGCCCTGGCCAGGGCCTTGTTGCTGCGCGCCCCCATCCTCTTGATTGACGACGCTCTGGCGGCGGTGGATGCCGAGGCCGAGGACAGAATAATGGCCCATATTCTGGCCTATGCCGAGGAGAATATGGTGATTATGGTCACCAACCGTCTAAGTCCTCTGCGCCGAGCCCGGCAAATCGCGGTATTGGATAACGGCCGTCTCACCGCCCTGGGCCGTCACCGGGAATTAATCGCCGCCAGCGAGATTTACCGGGAGATTTACGCTCACCAGGAGTCTGGTAATAACAATACGAATAATACGGAAAATACGGGATTGCAAAATTCTACCGCTCATACGTCAAATCTGACCCGCCAAAGCTATGCAGCATAATTACGGCTATTTTGAGGAAGATAAACTGGGCAATTTGGGCGATACCGCCCTCTGGGGCAGGATTCTAAAGCAGGTTCGGCCCCAGCTCCGCAATATTATTTTGGCCGTCATACTTTCTCTCGTGGTTATCGCCGCCAATCTCACTCTGCCCTGGCTTGTACGCCTCGCCATTGATAAATATATCATGGCCGCCCATATCAGCGCCGAGGCCCGGCTGCGGGGCTTAGAGGATATTGCCCTGATTTTTATTGTCATGGTCATCGGCGGTTTCGCGGCCAATTTCTTTCAGGTTACGGTGTTGGAGTACAGCGGTCAGCACATTATGCACGGCCTGCGCCAGCGCTTGCTGGCCCATCTCCTCTCTCTGGATGTCACCTTTTTTAATAATAATCCGGTGGGTAAACTGGTAACCAGGCTTACCAATGATATTCAGAATCTGCATGAAATGTTCACCTCTGTTATCACCACTATTTTCAATGATATTCTGCAATTGTCGGCTATTCTGGTTATACTTTTTTATATGAACCGGCATCTGGCCCTGCTCATGTGCGCCCTGCTGCCCCTTATAATTATCCATTCTCTCTCCTTTAGCCGCCTGGCCCGCAAGGCCTTTCGCAAAATCCGCACCCAATTGGCCATTATCAACTCCTTTATGCAGGAGAGCCTGACCGGCATCTCCTTAATCCAGCATTTTCTGAGAGAGGCTGACACCGAGAAGCAATTTCGGCGTCAGAACCGGATATTTCAGCGCCAGACCATGTATCAGATTAAGATATTCGGCGTTTTCCTGCCCATTATCGAGATCATCAGTACCTTGTCCATCGCCCTAATCGTTTGGATAGGCGGCCGGGAGGTTATGAAAGGCACCACCACCATCGGCGAGCTGGCCGCCTTTTTATCCTATATGCGCCTCTTCTTTAAGCCAATTCGTGAGGTCGCCCAGAAATATTCCATCGTCCAGTCGGCCATGGCCTCGGCAGAGCGGATATTTGAGCTTCTTGACCGGCAGCCGGCCATCTCAACGGCCGGAAATCTGCGCCTGCCGAACCTGCGGGGCGCTATTCGTTTCGCGGGGGTCAGTCTAGCCTACAAGCAGGATGAACCGATTATCAGCGATTTTAACCTCAATATTGTCCCCGGCGAGCAATTAGCCATTGTCGGCCCCACCGGGGCGGGTAAGACCTCAATTGTTAATCTACTGGAACGTCTGTATGAACCGCGGAAGGGCGAAATTTTCATAGACGATCACCCCCTGGCTGATTTCAATCTGGCCTGGCTGCGTGACCGTATCGGCTTAGTGATGCAGGATGTCCTGTTAATGCCTGCCAGTCTGCGGGATAATCTTATCTTCGGGAGTTCGGCCGATGAAGAGAGATTAAGAGCGGTGGTGCGGGATTCTCAGTTAGAGTTGGTGGTGCGTGAACTGCCCCAGGGGCTTGATACCATGGTTGGCGAGGGGGGCTGGCAATTATCTCAAGGCCAGAAGCAGCTCCTCGCTCTGGGCCGGGTTATGCTGCGTGACCCGCGTATCCTGATTTTAGATGAGGCCACCGCCAATATTGATTCCATCACCGAAGCCCTGTTAGAGAAGGCCGTTTCTCACACAATCCGCAACCGCACCAGTATTGTTATTGCCCATCGACTGTCCACCATTCGTAACGCTCAACGTATCGTGGTTTTGAGCCGGGGGCGGATAAGGGAGGAGGGCAGTTATGATGAGTTGTTAGAGCGCGGCGGGTTGTTTGCCCGTTTGATTGAACTGCAAGAGGCCCGGGAACAAAGCCGGCCGGCTCCTTCCGGAAATACAGCCTTATCGGTTTAACGGTAAGTACTCCATGAACACCGCCATATACACGTTCCTTTTTTGCACGGCATCTTTAGTTCCCGTGGTAATCGCAAAACATTTTTTTTCGTTTCACATTCAGCCGAGCCAGCCACTCTCCCAAAGGGGAAAAAAGCAGCCGTAAGATAATTGTCCGCATCCGGTAGCCGCGAAACAAGATAAATACACGGTAAAGCAACTCGCTTCGCATGGCTTTGGGGGAAGGAGTGGGCAAAGAAAAATGGTAGTCGGGCAGGGGTTGTTTTTTTCGATGTCTGCGCCACAGCCGAACAATACAACGATTTTTTTTCCCCTTGGCCATGCCCGTGATTCGTTTTGACATACGATCCAATGGAAGATGGTGCGTCACCAGGGCACGATCCTTTGCGGCCTGTTCAAGTATCCTTCTACCACGAGCCGTTCGTTCGACAACCAGTGTACAACCGGTTAACTCTCTAAAGGAATCATCATAATCACCAGCCAGAAAATCGCCACAACTGATATCAGCGTATTCGGACAAGGCGTCAAGGCATAAATAGCAACGGGTTGCGCCATACAATCTGAACATGACATTCATGAGATCACTGTATCTCATGCGATGGAGGCGCGGTATTCAAGGCGCAATCGGCATGTATAACTATTTCGGGATGAGATAATCGTAATGTATGAATCAGATCCCTGGTGTTTTCATCACGGGCAATGACAAGCCTGCTCGCGTCCATGACCTTTTGAAGAGCACGCTTGCCAGGCGGGGTGTCAATGGGACCAATGCTGGCATTATAAAAGACGATTGGTATTGCCTTTTTGCGGGAAAACGGGGCAAAAAGGGATATCGCTCGCAGGTAATTGACAAGGGGATTATTCAACTGGCGATCAAAAAGTATATTGTCGGTTATCAGGATCATATCCGTGTTCGTCATGGCTCGGTACAGGGGAAGCCCAAAATTTTTCACAGCCAGATTCCAGGGCATCTGCCCCAGGGCTTCCACGTTGTAGCGGCCGAAATTTTCCCTGACAAATGCAGCATTCAAGGTTGGTACCCGAAAGTGAAGATCCTGCCGAACTTGAGAAAAGTCTTCAAGAAGATTGCCGAGAATAGCGTTATCTCCAGCATTACGTCCGGAATTATTGCCAAGTACGGTTATAGTTCTCAATATGTTTATCCATGGTTAAAATTTCAGCCATCCCTGCTTGGCATACCATTGCGCAGTTTCTTCCAACCCGTCCTTATTCGAGTGCCGGGGCAGAAAGCCCAAGATGCTTTTCATTTTAGAGACATCAAAGGCTCGATCTTTTGAATAAAGGGCAACCCTGCGGCGATAAATCGGGGGCTGCAGCCCAAACGGCCTGCAAAGCATTTCACAAATATCACCAGCCAGAAAAAAAGGACCAATCGGCAGCCGAACCACTCTGAATTTTCTGCCGAAATAATCGGCAACAATCCGTGCCATACCATCAATGGTAACAGAATCAGTATCACCAATAATAAAGACTTCCCCCTGTGC
>DRPV01000274.1 GCA_011330685.1 Desulfobacterales bacterium | reverse complement strand
TGCCAGTCTATAAAACGTGGGTAGGCACTGGCTCCGGCCACAATCATGGCCGGTCGTTCCGCCAGGGCAATACGCTCCACCTCCGCCATATCAATACGTTCATTCTCCCGATTCAGGCCGTAGGACATAAAGTTATAGAGCTGACCGGAAAAATTAACCTTGGCGCCATGGGTTAAATGGCCGCCATGGGCCAGATCCATTCCCAACACCTTATCACCGGGTTTAAGAACGGAGAAATAGACGGCCATATTGGCCTGACTGCCGGAATGGGGCTGCACATTTACGTAATCAGCCTCGAATATGGCCTTAGCCCGCCGGCGGGCCAGGTTTTCAACCTCATCGGCGTATTCACAACCACCATAATAACGCTTACCGGGATAGCCCTCAGCGTATTTATTAGTAAATATTGACCCCTGGGCCTCAAGCACCGCCTCACTGACTATATTTTCCGAGGCAATGAGTTCCAATTGATTTGACTGGCGCTCAAACTCATAGTCAATGGCCCGATAGATATCCGGATCAACATCTTTTAAAAGAGACACGTTTTTACCTCTGAAATTTTAATTGCTTATCTTCTGATGAACCAAGACCGGCATTACTCCCAACGGCCTTATAACATAGTATTAGAACATTTCTATCCGCCGCAGATGGCGGCCGCCGGCAAATTCAGTCTCCACCCAGACCTTGACAATCTCCATTGCCACCCCGCCGCCCAGTACCCTGGCTCCAAGGCATAACACATTGGCATCGTTATGTTCCCGGCTCTTGCGGGCCGTGTATGTCTCATGGCAGAGAGCGGCCCTGATCCCCTGATGACGATTTGCCGCCATGGACATACCAATGCCGGTACCGCAGATCAGAATACCGGCCTCGCTTTGTCTGGTCAGTACCGCCTGACAAACCAACTCCGCGAAATGGGGGTAATCCACCGACTCATGAGATTTGCAGCCCAGGTCAAGAACTTCATGCCCCGCCTGACGCAGAAAATCCACTATCTCTTCCTTTAAATCAAACCCGCCGTGGTCACAGCCAATTGCCAGTTTCACCTTTAGTCCTCATACCTTTTCATAATTAGAACCGCGTTAGTGCCGCCAAAGCCAAAGGAGTTTGACATGGCAGCCCGGATCCTCATCGAGCGTGCCTCACCTGGAATATAATCAAGATCACATTGCGGATCGGGATTTTCCAGATTAATGGTGGGCGGCGCAATTTGGTGATGGATAGACAGGGCAGTAAAAACGGCCTCAATACCGCCGGCTCCGCCCAGCAGATGACCGGTCATTGATTTAGAGGAACTCACCGCAAGCTCTGCCGCTCTCTTGCCGAATACCGTTTTTATAGCCCTGGTCTCCCCCAGATCATTGAGCTGAGTCGAAGTACCATGGGCATTGATATAATCTATATCAGCCGGGGTGAGGCCGGACTGTTCAAGAGCCATGCGCATACAGCGCACCGCCCCCTCACCATCCTCAGGCGGTGCCGCCATGTGATAACCATCACCGCTCATCCCGCAACCCATGACCTCGGCGTAAATTTTTGCCCCCCTGGCCTGGGCATGCTCCAGAGACTCAAGGAGCAAAATTCCGGCTCCCTCGCCAATAACAAAACCATCCCGCTCCCGGTCAAAGGGCCGGGAGGCCCTCTCAGGCTCATCATTACGTCTTGACAGGGCCTTCATGGAGTTAAAACCGCCCACTGCCATGGGGCAGATAACCGATTCACTGCCCCCGGTAACGGCCGCCTCACAATCACCCCTCTGAATGGCGTGATAGGCCTCGCCAACGGCGTGGGTGCCGGCGGCGCAGGCCGTACTCAAGGACAGGTTTGGCCCCTTTAACTTAAAGATAACCGAGATCTGGCCCGCCCCCATATTGGGAATAACCATGGGGATGAAAAAGGGCGTAATCCGCTTAGCTCCACGCTCCAGATAGACCTGATGATATTTCTCAATCGTGGGCAGACCACCCATACCGCAACCGGTGATGGCACCAATTCGAGCGGCATTATCGGCGGTAACCGTAAATTGAGCGTCATCTAAGGCCATCCGGGCACCGGCCACGGCATACTGCACAAAAAGCTCCAGATGACGGGCCGTTTTTTTATCCATAAAGTCTTCCGGTTGAAAGCCCTTGACCTCAGCGGCAATCCGAACCTCCATCTGCGAGGCATCAAAACGGCTGATGGGGCCAATACCACTAACCCCGGCACAAAGATTCTTCCAAGTCTTATCCACCCCGACTCCCAGGGGTGTAACCAGGCCCAGACCCGTTACCACAACTCTATTTCTCACGCGGCGTTCTCCAGCTTATAACTATTCAACAGGGGCAACAAATTCCCCTCAACTCGTAACCGTAACTGTTCAGATGTGCTCCAGGTTTGTTCGTTTCGACCTCCGAAGCGTACCCCCTGTACGTGAGGAGGGCGAAACGGACGAAGATGGGGTGCAGCTGAATAGTTACTCCAGCTTAAGGGTTTTTCAACCCTGTATCTTTTGAATATGATCAATAGCATCCTGAACCGTAAGAATCTTCTCGGCAATTTCGTCAGAAATTTCGGTATCAAAGGCCTCTTCCATAGCCATAATCAGCTCCACGAGATCCAGGGAATCAGCCCCGAGATCATCAACAAAAGAGGCGGCTGGAACGACTTTAGCCTTGTCAACACTCAACTGCTCAGCAATGATATCTATGAGTTGATCTTCTACAGACATATTTTTCTCCTTTTTATACTTTTTTATACTTATGTTTTTATAATGACAATTCGTAACTATTCAGCAGCTCTACCGGCCTGACTCTAAAAAGGCCTGCATTCACAAACCAGATTATCAACTAAGCCGAAATCACATATACAGGCCGCCGTTAACATGAATAACCTGCCCCGTTATATAATTAGCTGAATCAGAGGCCAGATAAGCCACGGCCCCAGCCACATCGTCTGGTTTTCCAAGAGTTTTAAGCGGAATCGCAGCCATAATTCCGGCACTGACCTCGGCGGGCAGACCGCTGGTCATCTCCGTTTCAATATAACCCGGCGCCACGCCGTTAACAGTTATCCCCCTTGGCGCCAGTTCCCGGGCGGCTGATTTCGTCAGCCCCAGCAAACCAGCCTTAGCCGCGGCGTAATTAACCTGTCCGGCATTACCGGTAAAACCGATAACCGAGGTAATATTAATAATTCTGCCCCAACGCTGTTTCATCATCGCCCTGGACACAGCCTTTAGACAATTAAAAGAGCCCTTGAGATTGGTGTCTAAAACCGCGTCCCAGGCCTCCTCCTTCATCTTGACGAGTAAACCGTCCCTGGTAATCCCAGCATTATTGACCAGAATGTCTAAACGGGCGTGACGGGCAAGAATATCTTTAACCGCCGCCTGCACATCTCCAGCCCGAGCGACATCAAAGCCTAAACTCTCGGCTTTTCCCCCCTGCTGCCGGATAAAGGCCGCGGTCTCATCAGCCGCCTGTGGACGGTTAACATAATTAATTACCACTTCGGCCCCAAGAGAGGCAAGTAAAATACTCACGGCCCGGCCGATACCACGCCCGCCACCGGTTACCAGAGCGATTCTATCAGTTAAGTTCATCATTCAAAGCACCAGAAACGTTCATTTGGCCCCTTTCAGCTCATCAATAAGGAGGGGTAAAATTTCAAATAGGTCAGCCACTATCCCATAGGTGGCGACATTAAATATAGGGGCGGCGGCATCCCGGTTAATGGCAATAATTGTCTCCGAGGACTGCATACCAACGAGATGCTGAATAGCGCCGGAAATACCACAACAGATATAGAGTTTGGGAGCAACCGTCTTGCCGGTCTGGCCCACCTGGTATGGATAGTCTATCCAACCGGCATCCACCGCCGCCCTGGAGGCGGCAACTGAGCCGCCCATGACCTCAGCCAGTTCATTTAGCAGGGCGAAGCCTTTGGCACTCTCCAGGCCGCGGCCGCCGGCGACCACAATATCGGCCTCCGCGAGCCTGATCTTATCGGGCTCGGCAATTACAGAACTTAATACCCTTACCCTGGAGGTCAAATTAAATTGTTCAGCCTTTAGATCCTCCACCACCCCCCGGCGATGGGGATCGGGCGGTAGAGCCTTCATAACCATGGGACGAACCGTAGCCATCTGCGGCCTGGTATCGGGACAAACGATGGTGGCCATAATATTACCGCCAAAGGCCGGCCTGGTCTGTAACAGACTGCCGTCTTCGTCAATGGCCAGCTCGGTACAGTCAGCGGTGAGTCCTGCCCCGACAACAGTGGCAACCTGGGGAATAAAGGAACGGCCAATGGCCGTGGCCCCGGCCAGAACTATCTCCGGCCGTCGTTGCTTGATCAGGGTGGAAAGGACGTTGGCGTAGGGCTCATCAGTAAAATCCGCCAGAGCCGGATTATCAATCTGCAAGACCTCATCACAGCCTTGAGCAATCAGCTCACGAGCGCTGTCTCCGAGGTTATGACCAAGGAGCACAGCGCTGAGCTTTACCCCTCGTTCATCGGCAAGACCACGACCGGCACCAAGGAGTTCCAAAACCACCGGCGCTATTTTCCCCTGCCGGAATTCCGCGTATACCCATACCCCGCTGTAGGCGGCAAGATCAGTCTTGGGAACGACCTCCCCTTCCTCAATAAACAGGGCTCCGACCTCACAATTATCAACACAATTACCACAGAGCGTACATTTATCATTGACCCTGGCCAGATCATCGACAACGGTTATAGCTCCAAAGGCGCAGTTTTCTTCACAAACTCCGCAGCCAATACATAATTTTTCATCAATTTTCAACATGAGGACACCCTAAATAATGGCCTCTAATTTTGCGGCCAGCTCTTTTACCTGCTCAATTACCGTCCCCTCCAGCATGGCCCTCTCTCCTCTAACCTCCGGCGCGAAGACCCTGGCAACCCTGGTTGGCGAACCTGCCAGGCCGAGAAGCGCCGTATCCGCCCCGATATCGGCGGCGTTAAAGGTTTTAATTACCGCCTTTCTGGCATTCATCTTCCCCTTTAAAGAGGGGATACGGGGCTCATTTATCTCTCGCACCACGGTCAACAAGGCCGGCAGGGTGATTTCCAGCTCATCATAGCCGTCATCCATCATCCGCCTGGCCAGCAGACAATCATTCCGCACCTCATGAATTTTACTGATACAGGAGGCGTAGGCCAAATCAAGACGGCGGGCCAGGCCCGGCCCGACCTGGGCCGTATCACCGTCAATAGCCTGTTTCCCGCAAATAATCAGATCGGCGGCCCCGAGGGCAAGAACGGCATTGGCCAAGGTATAGGTAGTGGCCAGAGTATCGGCTCCGGCAAAGGCCCGGTCGGAAATCAATACGCCCTGATCAGCCCCGCAGGCAATGGCCTCTTTTAACATCTCAGCAGCCTGAGGCGGCCCCATACTGAGGGCGGTAACCGTACCGCCGTATTGGGCCGCCAGGCTCACCCCCTCTTCCAGGGCGTGGCGGTCATAGGGATTCATGATGCTCTCCACCCCTTCCCGGCTCATGGTATTGGTCTTGGGATCGAGACGGACGTTCCTGGTATCAGGAACCTGTTTCAGGCAGATAATAATTTTCATTTATTATATTCCTTGTTCAACTCCTGACCTATCACGTTACGCTGAATCTGATTCGTACCCTCATATATCTGGAGAATTTTGGCGTCCCGCATCATCTTTTCCACCGGATAATCACGCATATAACCATATCCACCCAGGACCTGTACGGCGTTGGTTGTAACCTTCATTGCCATATCAGTGGCAAAGACCTTGCACATGGAAGAGGCCTTGGACATCTGCTTCGGATGAGCGTCAATGTGTTTGGCAGCGGCATAGACCAAGGCTCTGGCCGCCTCGGTCTCAATGGCCATATCGGCCAGCAGATGTTGAACCGCCTGAAAAGAAATAATCGGTTTACCGAACTGAACCCGCTGTTTGGCGTAAACCGCGGCCTCATCAAGAGCGCCCTGGGCCAGCCCAACCCCGAGAATGGCAATCCCCGGCCTGGAGTGGTCAAGGGTCTTCATAACCGTGATAAAACCAGCGCCCCGGCGGCCGATGAGACGCTCCGCCGGAATCCGGCAGTCCTTGAAAATCAACTCCCTGGTGGAAGAGGCCCGAATACCGAGTTTTTTCTCTTTGTGGCCATAGGAAAATCCGGGGTCGGTATCCTCCACTACAAACATGGTGGCCCCCCGTGCCCCCTTTTGGGGATCGGTAATGGCAATCACCGAATAAATATTGGCCTCACCACCGTTGGTAATCCACTGTTTAGTGCCATTTAAGACCCATTCGTCACCATCAAGCACCGCCGTGGTCTGAATCCCAGAGGCATCGCTGCCGGCATTGGCCTCAGTAAGGGCAAAGGCTGAATATTTTTCACCACTGGCAATCAGGGGCAGATAGTGTTTTTTTAACTCCTCGCTGCCGGAAAGTATAATGGGATAGGCCCCCAGACCGTTGGCCGCGAAACTGGTGGCAATCCCCACACAGCCCCTGGCAAACTGTTCCAGAGCCAGAACCATATCGAAACAGCCGCCGCCGTAGCCGCCATATTCCTCGTCTATATAAAGACCGGCTAAGTCAGCCTGACCAATCTGGCGCAGAATATCACGGGGGAATTCCTCTTTTTCATCCAGTTCAGCCCGGCAGGGAATTATCTTTTCATCGGTTATCTGTTGGGCTACTTCAACAATCATCTGTTGATCTTCCGTTAAAAAATAGTCCACATTTATCTCCGCGTTATTTTAAACTGCGTATTGATATGATTAAGGCCTGATACCCCGTTCAGCAGAGGCAACAAATTACCCTCAACTCGTAAACTGTAAGCGTTTCAGGAGCCCTTTACATACGAACCGTTAAGATGCCGCTCTGCCTGACTACCAGCGTATAACAGCCGCCCCCCAGGTAAAGCCGCCGCCGAAGGCGCATAAAAGGAGAATATCCCCCGGCTCAAGCAAGCCCTTACGATTGGCCTCATCCAGGGCGATGGGAATGCTTGCAGCAGAGGTATTACCATACTTGGTCATGTTTACATAGGCCTTTTCAGCCGGAATGGCCAAATGCTCCAGCAGGCTGTTGATAATCCGCCGATTGGCCTGATGGGGAATTATCATTTTAATTTCATCTTTATTGATCCCGGTCTGGGCGAGGACTTCCTTAACACTGCCGGCCATGGCCCGCACCGCGTATTTAAAGACATCCCGACCGCTCATCTTGATAAACGCCCCCTGGTTGCCGGCATTGGCCAGCGCGGGATTCATGCCCCGCGCCGAATCCATATATAATAATTTATAGAGATTGCCGTCGGCATATAACTTACTGGCCAGCATACCGCTGCCCGGTGCCGCGCCGCTCAGCACACAGGCCCCGGCTCCGTCTCCAAAAAGGACACAGGTATTACGATCCTGCCAATCAACCCGGGAAGACAGGGTTTCAGCCCCAATCAGCATAATCTTCATCTCCGGACGACGGCAAAGATAACTGTCCACCATGTCCAAGCCATAAAGAAAGCCGCAGCAGGCGGCATTCAGATCATAGGCAAAGGCGTTTTTCGCCCCGAGATCTTTTTGCACCAGACAGGCACAGGAGGGCATGGACATTTCGCTTGAGATGGTTCCGACCAGAATCAGATCCAGATCCAACGGGGTCAAACCGGCCATTTCCAGAGCCTTGGCTGCCGCGCGCCCGGCCAGCTTCGAGGTTTCTTCTCCAGCACCGGCTATATGCCGGCTTTTGATCCCGGTTCGGGTGGAGATCCACTCATCACTGGTCTCCACCATTGTCTCCAGCTCGGCATTGGTCAATATTCTATCCGGCAGGGCTGAGCCTGTTCCCAAAATAAATGATTTCATTATTGCATTTTATCAGTCGGCAAGTAAGCGATCAATTAACCACACTCAAGTTCATATAACCCCCTGACTGTAAGCGCTTCAAGAGCACCGCCATGTACACGTTCCAACCCCGCGGTTATACATCGGTATATCACGGGGTTGGAACATGTGCAGGATGGTGTTCATGGAGCGCTTACGTCGGCAACGGCGGCATCCATTGCCGGCAGGGCGTTGGTCAGCAGATCAATAATATGGTCATTCACCCGGTTCTCAACCAGCTCTGCCGCAATCCGCACGGCGTTTTTGATCGCCTTGGAATGAGAGCGGCCGTGGCATATAATGCCTATACCATTCAGCCCAAGGAGGGGGGCGCCGCCATACTCAGCATAATCGGTTCTCTTTTTAAGGCTGGCATATGAACTGCGGCTCAGGAGATAACCCACCTTTGAGGTCAGACTCTTATCAAATTCCTCCCGCAGCATAGCAACCATGGCCTCGGCCAGCCCCTCGCTTAATTTCAGGCAGACATTACCGACAAAGCCGTCACAGACCATGACATCCACCTCACCCTGAAAGGTATCACGTCCCTCAACATTGCCAATATAATTAAGCCTGCTTTTGGACAATAACTCATGAGCGCCCTTGACCAGGGCGTTGCCCTTGCCCCGTTCTTCACCTATACTTAGAAGCCCTACTCTGGGCCGCTCGATGCCAAACAACAATTTAGAAAAGGCAGCCGCCATGGCCCCAAACTGCAGGAGATGAACGGGACGACAATCCACATTGGCACCTACATCCATCATCACCAGAGGTTTCTTCATGGTGGGGAAAATCCCGGCGATACCAGGCCGGGATATACCAGGCAGGCGGCCCACTGTTTTCACGGCCGCCGCCATAGTCGCCCCGGAATTACCCGCGCTGACCACGGCATCAACCCGGCCTTTTTTAAGAAGCCTGAAGGCCACCATAATCGAAGAATCTTTTTTATGACGAACCGCCTCGAGAGGGGCCTCGCCCATCTCCACGACTTGAGTAGTGTGAACTATATCAATCCGTGAGAGGGCCGATTTAACCTCTACCGCCGGGGATGCGTCATTATCAGACGAGGCCGGCTGACAGACAGATAATTCCCGCTCGTGATTTTCAAGGGCCTTATGGAGAATAGTCTCATCCCCCAGCAAGGTCACATGGAGTCCCAGCTCACAAACAGCCTGTACAGCACCGGCAACCATTTCACCGGGGCCAAGATCTCCCCCCATGCCGTCAAGAGCTATTCGCACACCATCCTCCTGTGACTAAGACAACCGCGCTTAATCAGCTTCGTCGTCAAACTTAATAATCTTTTTGCCGTTGTATGTACCGCAGCCGGCACAGAGCCGATGCGGCTGCTTGGGCTCTCCACACTCCGGGCAGACAGATATGTTAGCAGGCCGCAAGGCATCATGCGAACGCCTTAATCTGGTTTTGGAATGCGATTGCCGATGTTTAGGTAAAGCCATATTAGTACCTCTTAATAATTTAATAAAAAAATAATAAAAACCGCCTGTTTAGCAGGCCGACGGGAACGGACAGAGAGTTATACGGTCTTAAAAACCGGCACCATAAACGTGTCCTCTTAATACTCTAATTTCTGTTGGTGAAAAATTGTTGAGTATAAGAAATTACACCGTAATGTCAAGGATTTTAAGTAAGCGAAAAAAAGGCAGGGAGCATAGATATAGATGACAGACCTTATTTTTTATTAACAAAAACTGTCACTAATCTCAGGGAATAGTACATAACCATTACAGTTATTCCGTGACACCCCCTTAGTGTCTCATGATCCCGAAACTGCGGGCCTATGGTTGTGGCGGGGAATTAGAGCTGCGACTTGGCAGGCTGATCTTCAACCTTCTTAAGAACCTTCAACTTAGCTTTTAAGCGTTTAATTAAACCGCTCATTTGCTCATTCAGTAGAATCTGGGCGAATTGACGCCGGTACTGCTTAACGATACTCACACCTTCAATAACGACATCATACACCCTCCAGATCCCGTTACGGTTTATCATCTTATAATTAATCGACATGGTATCATTATTATTCTCATACTTACTGTAAACAAATGCCAGCTTATTGCGTTTCAACTGCTTGAGAAAGGTAATCCGGCCATCGGTATAGGAATCAACCCGCCGAACATAGGTATTTTTCAGGAGATCAGCAAAGAGACGTACAAAAGTGTCCCGCGCTCCGGCATCGACAGTCTTCCAGGCCGGCCCAAGAGCCAGACGACCCATAAGTTGAAAATCAAAGCGATAATCAATCAGCTCGTAGAGCTTTTGCTGTCTGAGTACCTGCTGCTTTTTAAGAACCGGGTCTTTGAGCAGCGCCAAAGCCTTGTTAACCGTATTTTCCATCTGGCTTAAGGGCTCATCGGCCTTGAGAGCCAGAGCCCTGCCGCCCCAGGAAGTAACCACCGCGCATAACACAGCGAAAAGTATAAGGGACTTTGTTTTATCTAAACCAACGTTTTTCTTAAACCCGAGTACCATTAATTTATTGTTTTTTAGAGATTAATAATTGATGATGGACTCATAAAAATCCTTTGACCGGCACCAGCCAATGGTGCCGGCCACGGCAGAACTTTCACCCTTCGCAGCGTTTTTTACAGGGCATGCGAGACAACCATTGTATCACGAAAGCCAGCCGCGCTTAGCTGCAGCTCAATAGTCTTGGCCGCCATAAAATTGCTGCCGGCCGGAACCTGAAGACCATAAAAGCTATAATCTCCCCGGTTATAGGTCACCACCAGTGTTTTACGACCTATTGCCGTTAACCTTCGCGTCAAGTCCCGCATACCATCATGCCGCCAAAAGACACCCACCTGCACAAAAAATTTATCATGAGCATGAACGGCTCCTGGCCGGGTCTTTGTCTTATTGATCTTATCAGTGGCAATATGCCTGTAATCGCCCACATTATTATTATCACCATTAGCATGACGAATGAGCTTATTTTTTATTTTCTGACGACGATTCTTGGTATAAAACTCCTTCATCGCCGTATAGGGATCAAAGGCGGCCTCCTTGAACTGCTCATACTCCCCGATATTAAGAGAGATATAGTTAACCTTTCTTACGGCATGTACTGCCAGTAGGGCTTTCCAGTCAGAGGAGGTCATATAGGTCACAGGATCAAGGAAGGAGTCACCCGCCATCCCCACAGTGTCACGCAGGTTAGAGGGCCCCAGGAAAGGCCAGCAGATATAAAATCCCTCACCGACCCCGTAATGCCCCAGAGTCTGGCCCAGATCTTCATCCGAAGTTTGCAGATGAAAAACATATTGTGCCGGATCACCCAGGCCTCCCACCCCCACCGTGGTATTGAGCACAAAACGGGACAGTTCCACTCCAGAGGCAGCGAACTCCCCCTGTAATAGATCATTTACGAGTCGTACCGGGGTCAAAAAATTATGAAAGGCACTCCACAAACTGGCCCGCAGCGGCTGAGGCAGAACGAACCTCCAAGCCTTGGCAGTGGGCTTTAAAACATAGGTATACAACTTATCGTTAAACTGAAAAAATACTCTGTTTAAGGGCTCCAGGGGATCATTAATCTTGACCTCAGGCTGATTATAGGCCGCCAGATCATTTTCCAGAATATCTTCCGCCGCCCTTGCGGGGTGTATATAATTAGGCCCCCAGATAAAAATAGCAACAAGCAGAGCGACAATCTTAAACCTCATAAGTCTTTCCTGTTATTCTGTTATATAGTCCAATAAACGGAAGAATAAATCTTACCTTCCTTAAATAATCTTGCATTATAAAGCAAGAAAAATTATATCCCTTGGATAATTATCAAAAATTAAAGTGCTTTTGGCAAGCTTTAATCACCTTTTTTTATAAGTGCGGAATTAAGGGCAATTCACACCCCCACATTGTAGCAGTTCCACCGTGACACCGCCCAAATTACCCGTTTTGTAATTTTTTGTCTTTTTTGTATATTTTGTATATTTTGTAATACTACAGAAACAGAGCTCATGATTGTGCCTGAAGGATAAGGCATAAATGTTACATCTCAGTAAGGAATAGGTATGCTCAGTAAAATATATCAGCGGCTCATCCTCGACCATCCCTGGCTGGCGTTAATAGGCGCCCTGCTCGTTACCGGTTTTTTCGCCGCCCACATTCCCGAATTTAAACTTGACGCCTCAGCTGACTCATTAGTTCTGGAAAACGACCAGGCTCTGCGTTATTACCGCCAGGAGGTCAGCAGATACAGCTCCAATGACTATCTCGTTCTAACCTACACCCCCGGCCGGCCCCTGTTCTCCGACGGCCCCCTTAAAACCCTCGCTGAAATTGATCATGACCTCAAGGTTCTACCGGGAGTAGCTTCGGTTTTCAGTATTTTAAATGCCCCGTTACTATTCAGCCCTCCCATCCCGATCTCAGATCTCAAGGGGCATATCCGTACCCTGCTTGATGCCGGTACCAACCGGGCAGCGGCCCATAAGGAGTTTTTAACCAACCCCCTGTACAGCAAACAATTATTGAGCCCGGACAGCAAGACTACGGCAATTCTTATTAACCTGCCCATTAACAGAAAGCTGCGCGCCCTCCTCAAACAGCGCACCGCGCTCCGGCAAAAGAAATTTGATGATACCATTTCGGATCAGGAACGAATAGAACTGCAGCGGGTTGAAAAAAGTTACCGCCGCGTGGCCACCCTCCAGACCCAGCGCCAGGATAAAACGGTTGGTGAGATAAGGGGAGTGATCGCAAAATACCAGGGCAAGGCCCAGATGTATCTCGGCGGTGTCCCGATGATTATTGACGACATGATTTCCTACGTCAGAAATGACATCATCGTTTTCGGAGTCGGTGTCTTTGTTTTTCTGGTACTCACTATGTCCATAATCTTCCGGCGCCTGCGCTGGGTGGTTATTCCCATAATCTGTTGTCTCACCGCCGCCCTCACCATGATTGGGGCTCTGGGACTTCTCGACTGGCGGGTGACGGTGATTTCGTCCAACTTCATATCATTGATGCTCATCTTCACCATGTCCCTTACCATCCACCTCATCGTCCAGTACCGCGAGTTATGCGCCACCCGGCCGGAAGCCAGTCAGAAGGAGTTACTGGCCACCACCGTCCGCCACAAGATTCTGCCCTGTCTTTACGCCACTCTGACCACCATAGCCGCCTTTGCCTCCCTCTTGGTCAGCTCCATCCGCCCGGTAATGGACTTTGGTTTGATGATGACCGTGGGGCTGGTGGTCTCATTTATATTTTCCTTTATTATCTTTCCGGCCAGCGTCATGCTCCTGCCGCGGGAAACAATAGCCAAGACGGTTGACAGCACCCCGCCTCTGACCATGCACTTCGCCGCCTTTACCGAGAAACACGGCCGTCTGATCGTTACCATAGCTATAATTCTGACTATTCTCAGCGCCATGGGTATTAAACGGCTGGTGGTGGAGAACCGTTTTATCGATTATTTTCGTAAATCCACCGAGATTTATAAGGGTATGAAGCTCATTGACCAGAAGTTAGGGGGCACTACTCCCCTTGATCTCATCATCGACTTTCGCAAGCAGCCCAGCGCCGCCAAAACGAAAGCCCTCCCCGCGGCCGACAATGAAGATATGCTCTTAAATGATTTTGGCACCCCGACTTCGGCCAAGGAAACGGCAGCGGCCAAATACGCGGCCTGGTTTACCTCTTACAAGTTGGGCCGTATCGCCAAAGTTCATAATTATTTAGAGACATTACCGCAGGTCGGCAAGGTACAGTCCATTGACACCCTCATCAAGATAGCCACCCGCTTAAACGGCGGTATCAGTCTGGACAATTACGAGCTCTCCATCCTTTTTCAGAAACTGCCCGACAAGATCAAAAAGCTGCTGGTTAAGCCCTACGTATCCGTCCCCAGCAATGAGGCCCGGATCACCATGCGAATTGTCGAGTCTAACAAAAACATGTCAATGTCCAATCTCCTCAAAAAGATTCATCATTTCCTGATTTCTGAGATGAAGTTCAAACCAGACCAAATTCATTTTACCAACATGCTGGTGCTTTATAATAATATGTTGCAGAGCCTGTTCCGCTCCCAGATTCTGACTATCGGTGCCGTTTTTATCTGCATATTAATCATGTTTATTATCCTTTTCCGCTCCCTCTCCCTGGCCATTATCGCCCTCCTGCCCAATATGCTGCCCGCTGCCATGGTTTTGGGACTCATGGGCTGGATCAATCTGCCTCTGGATCTGATGACCATCACCATTGCCTCCATCACCATCGGTATCGCGGTTGATGACACCATCCATTACATCCTACGTTTCAAAGCGGAGTTTGCCAAGGATAACGATTATATCGCCACCATGGAGCGCTGCCACGGCAGCATCGGTAAGGCCATGTACTACACCTCACTGACCATCGTTATCGGTTTCTCCATCCTGGTCTTCTCCAACTTCATACCCACCATATATTTCGGGCTCTTTACCGGTTTTGCCATGATCGCCGCCTTGCTGGCCGCCTTAACCCTTCTGCCCCAGATTATACTTATGTGGAAACCCTTTAAAGTGGAGACAAAAAAATAATACGGGTAATACGAAAGATGAAAGCCAAACGCTTAATTTTAATTCGCCGGGCTGTTCAGGCCTCTTTCTTTATCTTTTGCCTTTACAGCGGCTGGCAGTTCTATCGTTTTTATCTCTGGGTCATTGGTAAATCAGCCCTCTACGTTCCCCGCCCCCCGGCGGTGGAGGGCTTTTTACCCATCAGCGCTCTGGTTGCCCTGAAGAGGCTCATTCTCACCGGTCAATACGATACAGTTCATCCGGCCGGGCTCACTATCTTTATTGCCGCCCTCGTCATCGCCTTAGTACTACGCAAGGGGTTCTGCGGCTGGATATGCCCGGTGGGCTTCTGTTCCAATATGCTTGCCGTCCTGGGCCGCCGTTTACATCTGACCTGGGTGCCGCCCCCGTGGCTTGATCTGCCGCTTACAGCCCTTAAATATCTCCTCTTAGCCTTTTTCAGCTACCTTATCCTCTGGAAGATGGATTTAGCCGCAATTGAGGGCTTTATCCGCACCCCGTATAATATGGTGGTGGATGTCAAGATGCTCTATTTTTTCCTGCGCCCCTCCAACCTCACCATCATTATTATAGCCGTTCTGCTTGTCCTCTCCATCTGCACACGTAACGTCTGGTGCCGCTATCTCTGCCCCTACGGCGCCCTCCAAGGGCTCCTGTCCATGTTCAGCCCCACCAGAATTCAACGGGACGCCGAGAGCTGCATCAACTGCCGTAAATGTGAAAAGTTCTGCCCCGGCGCCATCAAAATAACCACCAAAAGCGCCATAAAGAGTCCGGAATGCATCGGCTGCTTAGAGTGCCTCGCTGTCTGCCCGGTACCGGACTGCCTGAGCCTCACCATTGCGACCCGGCGTCAGGTTCCGGCCTTGACCATGCCCATCCTTGTCCTTATCATCTTCTCAGGTCTCTGGCTCGGCGCTTTGGCTACCGGGAACTGGCACAGCAAGGTACCCCTGAAGACCTTAAAGCAATATTACCAGATTGGACTCAGTATCACTCACCCCCGATAACCATGCTTTCACCTCTACAATTAGTCAGACGCACCCCGCTCTCCAATTGCGGTGCCTGTGGGCTTCCCACCTGCCTGGCCTTTGCCGCCGCCGTGCTTAAAGTCGGCAAAAGCCTCACGGACTGCCCCTTTATTAATCTTCAAGGGCTGGATATGACCGAGGTGCGGCAGTCCGCCGATAATCTCCAAGCGGAGCAAAAAGATCTACAGTTCATCGCCTTTTTAAAATCTGAGCTTGAGGCGGTGGATTTCAAGCGCCTGGCCCCGGCCCTGGGCGCGGCTTACCTGGATGAGCCGCCGGCCCTGACCTTTGCTTATCTCGGCCGTAAGACCATCATCAGCAAGAATGAAATAACTATTAACGGCCAGCCGCCTCGTGACCACCGTGACCAGATTCTACTTTACAACTATCTCCGTTCCGGAGGCGGCAGGGCTCCGGATGGTGAATGGCTGGGCCTGGAAAGCCTGCCCAATACCATTTCCAAGATCAAGACCTTAAGTACCTATGGTGAAGAACCCCTGGCCCGTTGTCTAAGCGCGGCAGGGGCCAGTGATTTTCAGCGGGCGGTACGTGACATGGGCGGCCAAATGGTACCAGAGAGCGGAGCCGACCTGGCGGCCCGAATACCAGTGCTGCCCATGGTACCGGAATATATCCTCTTCTGGGCCGAAGAAGCCGATGATAACTTTCCGGCCAGGGTCAAAATTCTCTTTGACCACCACATCCTTGACTTTCTTGATCTTGAGTCCATAGTCTTCAGCGCTGAACGGCTCACCGACCGCCTGCTGGAGTACATAGAAGACACGCCGGACAACAGCGGCGGTGGGCGGCAGCCATGAGCGACAGAGGCAGAGAAATCCCCCTTGCCGAACGTATGCGGCCCACGGATATTGCCGATTTTGCCGGACAGAAGCATCTTTTAGGGCCTGACAAGATACTTTGGCGCCTGCTTAAGGGTGATTATCTGCCCTCCATGCTCCTCTGGGGGCCGCCCGGTATAGGCAAGACCACCCTGGCCCGGATTCTGGCCCGCCTCACCGGAGCCCATTTCGTGTTTTTCTCCGCCGTCCTCTCCGGCATTAAGGATGTCCGCCTCATTGTCGACGAGAGCCGCCTCCGCCGGGAGCGCAATGAACGGCCGACCATCCTCTTTGTTGATGAAATCCACCGCTTCAACAAGGCCCAGCAGGACGGTTTTCTACCCCATGTGGAGAGCGGCCTCCTGACCCTCATCGGCGCCACCACCGAAAACCCGTCCTTTCATGTCATCGCTCCCCTGCTCTCAAGATGTCAGGTTCTGGTTCTTGAGGGCCTGGATGAGACAAGCATGGCCAAGATTATCGAGCGGGCCTTAAACGATACCGAAAACGGCCTGGGCCGCCAAAACCTCCAAATCAGCTCCGAGGCCGCGAAACACCTGATTATGATGGCCGACGGTGATGCCAGAAGCGCCCTGAATAATCTCGAGGTAGCCGCCGCCCTCTGCGCCTCCGGCAGCGGCGAGACCAAGCTCATAAACCTGGAAATCGCCGAGGAGGCCTGCCAGCGCCGCAGTCTGCGTTATGACAAAAAGGGGGAAGAGCATTACAACCTCATCTCAGCCCTCCATAAAAGCCTGCGTGATTCCGACCCCGACGGCTCCCTGTACTGGTTGGTCAGAATGCTCACCGCCGGAGAAGATCCCCTCTACGTCGCCCGCCGTCTCATTCGTTTTGCCTCGGAGGACATTGGTAACGCCGACCCCGCCGCCCTGGGATTGGCCGTAAACGCCAGAGAGACATATCATATTCTTGGTTCACCGGAGGGCGAACTGGCCCTGGCCCAGCTCACCGTCTACCTCGCCACCGCTCCCAAGAGCAACGCCGTATACACGGCCTATAATATGGTTAAGGCCGAGATTAAGGCCACCGGCAGTCTGCCGGTACCCAAGCATATCAGGAACGCCCCCACCCGGTTGATGAAGGAACTGGGCTATGGCAAGGGCTACCAATACGCCCATGACCGGCCCCACGCCCTGGTGGATCAGGATCATCTGCCGGCCCAATTACATGGTAAACGTTATTATCAGCCCACCAACCGGGGGCACGAGGCGGTTATTAAGGACAGACTTGAAAAGTGGCGTCAAATCCTGAAACGGGAACGTCAAAAAGGAATGCCAAAATGATTAGAAAACTCATTATCTCCCTCACTATCTGCGCCATTTTTATCCCTGCCGCCTCCCAGGCCGCCAGGTTCCAGCTCTTTTACTCCAGCGATGTCCGGGGCGAAACCGAACCCTGCGGCTGACACAGCCGTCAATTGGGCGGTCTGTCCAAAAAAGCACAGCAGTTTGAGCTGACAGCGGCCGAATCAAAACTGCCCCATATCACCCTCGATGGCGGGGCTCTGCTCTTCAAGGATCTGCGCCTCACCCGCGGTCAGGAGCAAGGTGAGATGCTGACCGCCCAGGCTATCGTCAAAGCTTATAATCTCATGGGCTACCAGGCCGTGGGCGTAAGTAAATACGACCTTACAGCCGGGCTTGACTTCCTGCGGCAGATCAGCCGGGAATCAAAATTTTCCTGGCTGAGCGCCAACCTGGTAAATAAAAAGGATCACCATCCCGTTTTTAAGCCTGAAATACTGCTGACGGCAGGCAGCATAAAGATAGGGGTTACCGCCCTTACCGGCCCCGCCGCCGGTAAACTGCTCAAAGGCCAGGCCCTGTTGCTGCCCTGGCAGGACACCCTGCCCGCCGTTATCAAAGATTTAAGCAAGCGCAAAAGTGATATAATAATCCTGCTCTCAAGCCTGCCGCCCCAGGCCAACAAAGAGATCGCCCGCCGTTATCAGAATATCAATATTCTGCTCCAGGCCGCCCAGGACGGCAGCAATATCTATCCTCAGCCCCTGGCCAACACCCTGATCTGTCAGACCACAAAGCAGGGCAAATCCATCGGCATCATGGACATCAACTGGCAGAAATCGCAAAAATGGGGCATCGACAAGGCAGGTCTACTGCGGAAGGATTTAAACAGTCTGGACCGCCTGGACTGGCGGCTTGCCAAATACAACCAACCGGAAAAAGAATTCAAAAACTTGCCGGCCAAGCTCCAGGTATGGCGGCATCTCCAAGGCCGGAGAGACAAAATCCAGGCCGAAATCAACCGCTTGAAGGCCGATATTAAAAACGGGCGGCAGAACAACCCGCCCTCCACCTTCAAAAATCATTTCATCGCCATGGAAACCAATCTGCCCGATAATCCCGAAATTAGCCGGATCGTCCGTAATTTGAACCAGGAAATCAATCGCCTGGGACGGATCAGGGCCGGAGAAATAAAGGCAGCAACAGAAAGTAATTATATTGGCTGGCGACGCTGCGGAAAATGCCACAAGGCCGAGGTCGAAAGCTGGCAGCGTACCCGGCACGCCAAGGCCTATGAAACCCTGGTTAAAAAGAACAGACAGTACAATCTTGACTGCCTGTTCTGTCATGTAACCGGCATAGACCGCCGGCATAAACTGGCGGCCTTAAGTGTAAGTACCGATCTGCGCGAGGTGGGCTGCGAGTCATGCCACGGCCCCGGCCGGGCTCACGCCGTCAGACCGGGGAAAAATAAAATGCGGCAACGACCGGCCAGGAAAATCTGCCTGAACTGCCACACCCCGGCCCACGACAGTTCATTTAATTATGCCACCGACATAAAACTTGTTCACCCCTGAGGCACGACAGACTATGCAGATTCACAACAATTCCCCCTCTTCCACCTCCATATAAATATCCTGAAATATATCCAGAGATTTTTTAAAGGCCGCCAGAATATCGGGATCAAAATGCCCCGGCATGGTGCGGCCGTCGCCTTCAGTAATTATTGCC
>DRPV01000273.1 GCA_011330685.1 Desulfobacterales bacterium | reverse complement strand
TTGAAAGCTCATGAAGCTGACCTTGCAGTTTGCTGATTTTGGCCTCAATAATCCCTGTTTTATCGGCGAGAGCCCCGGCCTCGCGGTTTAAGGCGGCAATCTTCTGCTCATTCGTCCAGCCCAGAATATAGCGGCCGCGATCAGTAAGCTTATAGCGGTCATCCTTTTCATGCCGCCGGCCGCCGCTTTTAATCTGCCCGGCACGGGTCACCGCCCGCCGCTCCCGCTGAAACTGGGCCAGGGACTCGGTACAGGCGTAATCAAAACGCCGGGCCAGCTCCCGCTCCAGCCAGCCGTAAAACCCACAATCAGGTTTTATAACAAGTTTATGGCACAGGGACTGGGGGTGGAGATCAATATCCGACCCCGAAACCGCGGCCTTAACCCGGAAATAAACCAGCCGGCCGCGCAGGTGCGTGCCATCCACATAGGCGGCCACCGCCTTGTAAGCGGACTCCGGCACCAGGAGGGAAAGCCCGAAATTATGGAGCAGACGCTCGGCCGCCCCCTCCCAGGCCTCCTCATCATCACCCACCTTGATCAGCTCACCGGCGAAGGGCATATCCCCCTCATCGAGGCCAAGGGCGGCGCATAGTTCGGCCCTGATCCTGATCTGGCGGGAGTCAATATTACTGCGTCGTTTTTTCAGGGATTCAATCTCCTGCCTGAGTCCCTGATACTGGCGTTTGAGTTCCTCAAGGCGCACCGATTTTTCCGTATGCTCATTCTGCAGCTCCGCCTCCCGCTGGTCAAGTCCCTCTTTTAACGACTCAATCCGGGCCAGATTATCATGAAAATCATCAACATTCAGAATGTCTTTAAGGGCGGCCCGGCGGGATAAAAGCTGATAACGCTCAGCCCGTTCCCGGCGCCTGCCCTTCTCACGGGTGTGGTTTTGGATTTCTATCTTAATCCGGGCAAGGCGGTCACCGCCGTTATCGGCAATATTAGACTTAATCTGATCCCGCTCCGCCAACTGCTGCCGGCGTTTATCCATTAAGTGCCTGATCCTCTGCTCGAGACGGGTTTTTTCCTGGTCCAGCTTATCTAAGCGGCGGCCGATGAGCTCCGCCTTCTGGAGGGCAAAATGCACCTGCAGACCATCACGGCAATAACGCCAATGCCCGGTGCGGGCCGTTATTTCCCGGTATTGCCGGCAATCAGCCGCCAGCGGGGTTAAGAGATCAATCTGTTTTTTGGCCTTGACAACCGCCTCGTGGGCGCGGGTCAGATCATCAAAATGATTCAGCAGGGCCTTGATACGGGGCCTGGTATCAGCGGCCTCTAACATGTGGGTACGAACAAAGGCAGTGAGATTGCCCACTGATTTCATCGACACGGTCTGGTGGAAGAGATCCAGGGCCTGATCATTGTCAATCCCGAATCGACGGCGGAAATCAGCCGCGTAGGGTGGAAAGCTGTCGTAAATATCCGTCTTTGGCGCCGCCCGGAGACGTTTGCGCAGGAGATTTATGTCTGAACCAAAATCGGCAAAATGTTCGGTAATGCTCATATCCTGCCGGGCAATCAGATAAAAACGATTCGGCTGACCCGATAAATCCCTGCTCCAAAAGACCTGGGCCAGGGTCAGAATCTGGCCGTAACCGCTGTTGCCGAATACCGACAGAATAACCGAATAGCTGTTATGGTCACGCAGGGCCACGGGTTTTGAGGCGTGGCCGGAGTCACTGCGCTCCGTTTTATAATAACCCATGACATAGGAACGCAGGCTGCGCTCCCGGCTGTCGGCCCCGGCCGCCTTGTTATAGGCAATACGCTGGGGCGGCACGAGGAGGGTGGTAACGGCATCCACCAAGGTCGATTTACCGGAACCGATATCGCCGGTGAGCAGGGCGTTTTCCCCATTAAGGTTCATGACCCAGACCCGGTTATGAAAGGTGCCCCAGTTGTAGATTTCCAGGCGTTGCAGGCGAAAACCGGCCAGCTCGTCGGAGGCGGCAAAATCAAGCAGCATGTTCTGCATCCTCTCCTCCCGCGGCGGCACCGGCCTCCTGTAAATGGCCGCGGTACTCCTTGAGCCGGGCCTCAAACTCGCTCAACCACTGGGCGTCAACAAAGGCCTTCATTATCCGGCGCACCTCAAACATCTTATCCTGGCCCCGCAGACGACGCATGAGACCCAGATCGAGAATTTTATTGATATGGGCATCAATTCTATCCACTAACCGGGCCTCGTTGCTGCCCTCCGGCAGAAAGGTGCGGGTCATTTCAACAATATCATCCCGGCTGATAATCAAGCGGCTGTCACTGCCCTGGGCGTCATTTTCGGTAAGTTTGCGGCGCAAGAGGGCAATAATCAGACTCACCGGATATGAGAGCTGGCGGCGGCCCACCAGCCGGGGCAGAGGCGGCGTACCCTCCGGGGCGCTCATGGTCTGGAGCCAGGCATAGCCTTCGGCCTCATCCAGCATCAGGGTCAGCCCCATAACGGCAACATAATCCCGCGCCCTGGCCTGCAGATCAAGGAGATGCTGCCAGAGCTTGGGGTCATTTTCCATATAAACCACCCCCCTCAAGAGGGCAATGATAACCCTGGAAAAGGCATCTGTTTCTGGTTCAGTTTCGTTCATTCGAGTCTGTGATTCCGTAAATTCCGGCGGCTGATCAGCCGCCTTTTTAAGAAAAAACCGCAAGCTATCTATTCGGGGACAGAATGATTTTCGCAAACAACCGCGAAAAAAATTCAGTCCCCTGGGCACGGGGGGGGATTTTTAATCTGTCTCCCGGCCAATAACCACCGGCTGTCCTTAACACCAAAAACGCAAAACTCTGCTCAGCCGCCGCCACTTTTGGAGAAATTACGAACAAGTCTACCGGCTGAAAATAATCCGGGGTAACGTGGCGCCGCGTCTTCTGCCATCATCATCCTGCCAGTATATTTTCTCCTGTACCTCCTCATCGAATATGGCCTTTTCATCGCTGCCGGCAATGGTAAAATAGGTCACCAGCTCGGCAAGACCCCGCCTCAAGGGGTATTGTCTAATGATCTCCGGCAGGGTTACCTGCTCCCTGACCCGCAGCAATCGTCGAATATTAGCCTTAAGTTTTGTTTTGTCGACAATAATCTGCGCGAAAAGGGCATCAGCGCTGTACCGGCCGTCATCACCAATGAGCACTTCGGCCGCAATCAGCGGCTTCAGCGGCGGCGAGAAAAGGGGACGTTCCATGGGCAGGTTGACAGTTGGCGCCGGGTTGGCCATGGTCATAAAGGGGCCGCCGGGCGGAGACTCACGGATGGATAGAGCGTCCGCCTCAATAGCACGCAGAAGCTGCATGATGCGGCGATTTTCCAGGTAGGCCTGGTTATCGAGATAGCGCCGCAGCTGGGCGGAGAGTCTGGCCACCATACGCTGAGTATGCTCACCGGCCTCCAGCCAGTCATAATGAATACGCTTGAGGCGGGGGTCGGCATGCAGGGCGGCAATACTCTCCATGCTGAATACATCTTCGAGAAGAGCGCTTAACTCCTCCTGACGTTCCACCGACATCAGAAAATCCCAGAAGGCGCGGAAGCTCTTGCCCTGGTCGGAATCGGCAATGGCATCACGCTCACCAAAAATCTGCTCCAGGAGTTCACCCTTGCTGCCGTTCCAGGTGGCAATCCGCTCCCGCAGATTACGGT
Source organism: Desulfobacterales bacterium (assembly GCA_011330685.1). Taxonomy (GTDB): domain Bacteria; phylum Desulfobacterota; class Desulfobulbia; order Desulfobulbales; family VMSU01; genus JAADIV01. Next base: position 588 of record DRPV01000273.1, on the reverse strand, counting down.
CAAGGAGACGGAAATTCTGCTCCACCTCCCGAAAATCGCCCAATAGTTCACGGGCCAGGGTGCTTAACTGCTGGAAACGTTCCCGCAGCGCCGTATCATCAAGAATTTCAAAATCGCCCTTTTTAATCCGTTCGATCTGCTCATCGATCTCCTGTTTCTGCCTCTCCAAGCCGCGAATCCTGGCCTCGGCGTCATCCTCCGAGCCAGCTATCATCTGGCGCAAAAGCTCAAAAACGGTTAACAGCCTTGATTCAGTGCCGACGAATGTCCTTTGCAGCAGGCTCTCCAACCAGGAAACGGCCTTTTCAGCCGCCGGAGTCAGGTCGAAATGGGGCTCGTCGGAACCCGGCGGATAAAATTTACGCAGCCAGCCCTTAGCGTTGTCGGCCCATTCATTCAGGTAATCAATGGCCGGGCGGGGGAAGGCGGCAGAGCCAAGAGCCGCCCGCAGATTATAGAGTTCATCATCAAGTTTGGCCGTTAGTTCATCCTGGGCCATAATCCGGATATTAGGTTCAATGAATACCCGGTGCAGGAAGGAAACAATGAGGGGCGCGTGTTCAGCAGTCAGAAGCCGCCAGGCTGGAT
>DRPV01000272.1 GCA_011330685.1 Desulfobacterales bacterium | reverse complement strand
GCCTGTACCCAGCCGTTTCTAATCAAGGTGTTTTCTACAAGTTCACGCTCCATAGCGCTTAAAGATGTGGTTGGTGGGGCAGGGGCCAGGGGCTGGTTGGATGGAGATTCTGGGGCGGGAGCCGCTGTCAGGTCGGCAGCCGGTGATGCCGGCTGTGGTTCGGTCAGCATGTATGAGGGGAAATCGCTGATTTTGACCCAGTCTCCGGCTGTCATAATCACTAAACGTTCCACCAGATTCTGTAACTCCCTGACATTGCCGGGCCAGGAATAGTCTTTTAAGAAATCAACTATTTCTCTCGACAGGCGCAGATGGCGTTTGTTTCGTTCATTACTTTCTCGCAGGAAAAAGTCGATAAGCAGGGGGATGTCTTCCCGGCGTTCCCTTAATGGCGGCAGCAGGACAGGTACCACATTAAGCCGGTAATAGAGGTCGGCTCTGAAATTACCGCGGCTGGCGGCCGCTGCCAGATCAACATTAGTGGCAGCGATAATCCTCACATCAACGGCTATGGTGCGATTACCGCCCAGTCGTTCAAATTGTTTTTCCTGTAAAACCCGTAATAATTTGGCCTGCAGATTCAGGGGCAGCTCGCCTATCTCGTCTAAGAAAAATGTGCCGTGATCCGCCAGCTCAAACTTGCCCTTTTTGAAGGATGTGGCCCCGGTAAAGGCCCCCTTTTCGTGGCCGAGAAGCTCGCTTTCAAGCAGATGCTCCGGCAGGGCGGCGCAGTTAACCTTAACAAAGGGGCAGTCGGCCCTGGGGCTGGCCTGATGGATGGCCCGGGCAACCAGTTCCTTGCCTGTTCCTGACTCACCAAGCAGAAGCGCCGTCGCCGCACTGGGAGACACCCGGTCTATGAGCCGGAACACCTCATTCATGACCTTGCTCTGGCCGATAATATTATGGCGGTTGTAGCGTTTGTCAAGTTCGGCCTTCAAGGAGCGGTTTTCTTCGACCAGTATCTCCTCCTTCAGTTTCAGTGTCTTGTCAAGTTCCAGAAACTGGGCGATGAGGGTGGCGACCACGGTGATAAACTGGACATCCTCCTCAAAAGAAATTTTAGACTCAAATATTCGGTCAACAGTGAGAACTCCCACCGGATCGTCACGCAGAATAACCGGCACCCCGATAAAGGCGATGCGATCCCTGGTGATTTCGCCCCGGGACTGAGTGCGGTTCAGAAAGAGTGGTTCACTCGTGATGTCGGGTACGACAAATGGAAAGCGGCTGCGAAATATCTTGCCGCATACCCCCTCGTCCAGCCGGTATATACCCCGCTTTTTTTCCCGCTCCGTCATACCGTAACTGGCCTTGATTGTCAGGCGTTTACCAGTGGCATCGAGCATGAACAGTGTTGCCCGCTCCATATGCATGGTATCGTGCAGGATTTGGAGAATTTCCGACAGGGCGGTGTCAAGTTCGGCGGCGGCCCCCACTAACTGTGCGATTTCGCAGAGGGCCTGAACCTCCATGGACTTTATGGCCGCTACCTGCCTGATTCGTTCATAATCCAGGCTGTCCAATCTGATTGTTTTCATAGTTTTACTGGTCGCAGTCAGGGTTAAAAGCACCGCTTTTAGACGGAGACTCTATGATAAAATATTGTATGCTTTCGTTTATATATGATGCTCTGGTAAAAAGATATATAAGCCATAAAGTTAATAAAGCAAATTGCGTACCAATAAGATTGCTATTTGTGGTTTTTTGATTGTTTGCTAAGGCTGTAATCCTTGTAAACTAAGAAGATAGCGGTTGGCTAATCTTGGAAAAAATAATGGCTAAGAGTGAAATAGGCTGCTGGATTTTTAGCTGTGCGTGACAAAATTGTTTAATTATACCTGCTAAACATGACTTTTTGGTAATAATTCTGAATTATGCGGGTGAGGGGCTGGCCGGCAGCTCAATTTTAGAAGATACAAAGTCGTTGACCTCCCGGCCGATTGATAGAATTTGAGCGATTTCTGCCTTATTGGGCGGGCGGCGTTTATAGGTACTCAGGTCACATATTTCCTGGAAAGAATCGAGAAAAAGGAGCTTT
>DRPV01000271.1 GCA_011330685.1 Desulfobacterales bacterium | reverse complement strand
TCTCAAGCTCTTGATGACATCTACTCTGGAATTCCAACCAGTAACCCTTTCTCCATAACTATGGTCGCAACTATCACAATGGGAGCAGGCCAAGCGGCTTCTTTTGACAATACTGTCGCTCCCGTTCCTGAACCGGCCACGATGTTGCTGTTTGGCACCGGGCTTGCCGGACTTGCCGGGTTGCGCCGCAGGAAAGCGAAAAAGGCCTGATAACAATCCACCGATTTGGCCTTACAGGTCTCCTTGTAGAACAAAAAGTCCCGAATCGCGTAAGCGATTCGGGACTTTTTTTATTTTCTTAAACTGATTTGGCAGTTAATCATCAAAATCACCGGCCGGGCTGTCATTTATTACCAGCTCTGCCGCCCTGGCCCTTATTTTTTCTTCCGTCCATTCACTGATATCGGCAATCCGCCCGGACTTGCTGCCCAGATCATAGGAGCCGGCCTTTAATATCTCGGCTATGGCGAGAGGAGCGCTGTCCCCGGCGTTGAAGACCCCGGTTAATAAAGTATAAACAAAATCCTCCACCCGCTGCACCATGCGCTCCCGCACCTCCCGCGGCTGACCCATGAGTTTGGGTTCAAAGGGCAGATTCAACTTTTTAAAATTACCGCCCTTCCATCCCTGCCGCCCGGCATAGGCCAGCATCTCCGCCCACATCTCCTCCTTCACCCCTTCGCCCTTAACTTTAATGAAATTGTCGTTATCATCAAGAATGGCGTTGCCGTAATCATTTACCTCAAGGCCCCAGGAAATCATCTGCAGAGCGGTGGCCACATTGGCCTTGGTGGTATGGGTACGGGCGGCAATGCTCTTAAGCCGTGAACTGGAGTTACCGGAGGTGCCGTGCTGAGCCCCGGAGACCTTAAAGGGGACAAGGTGCTGATGAATTTCAGCGGTGAGCTCCACCTGAATCCCATCTCCGGCGGCCTCAATACCGTGGGTGGTGCCGTTATTTAAAGCGATCCAGTCGGCAAAGATACCATGGGCATTTAAGCCCTCAATGAGGAATCTGGCGTCATCCACCGTGGAAAGCCCCTGGGCGCCCTTTATTTCTCCCACCTCGGTCTCTAATCCGGCCCAGGATGGTATATATTTATTCAGAGCGATATTGGCCAGCAGATTTTCATCATCGGCCATATGGGAGGCATCAATGGCAATGGAGGTAATCCCGGCCTCAAAGAGGGTGGGAATCTCCTCCCTGGCAAAGGCCAGCTCCTCCGGTTTTTTTATCCCGTAATGATCGGCATGCACCGCCACCGGCACCGTAATCCCCATTTCATTACAGGCGGCGTCAATCTGGCGGGCCATATTCCAGTAATTGGTGGCGCAATAGGCATTGGCCCCGCCCTCGGAACGGGCAATCTCAATTATCACACAGGCATTGGCCCGCTGCGCGGCCCGTAACACCCCGCGAATAATAAAATTATTGCGGCCGTTGGCGGCAATGGTCATGGCCTGGCCCCTGGCGGTCATGGCCCGGTCAATTACCTTGCCGCTCACCAGCAGGGCCCTGGAGTTGGGGAACAATTTAACAATATTGGGCGGCCTGCCCACCGCCAGTGCCTTATCAAAATCAGTCATAATTTTCCTCCTTGTTTTTTCTTTAATTGACATTTGTTCCATATGAATATCAGGGGACAGAATGATTTTCGCAAAATACGCGAAAAAATTCTGTCCCCTGCCTCTGTTCCTCTGTCTTCTGTCTTCTGTCTTCTGTCTTCTGTCTTCTGAATTCTGAATTCTGAATTCAAAAATCCATTCTAAAGCAATAAATATCATCCTCAAGGTGCTGAGTGACCTTAAAGCCTGATTTATTAAAGATGCTCTGCATCTTAC
>DRPV01000270.1 GCA_011330685.1 Desulfobacterales bacterium | reverse complement strand
TTTGAATCATCTCTTACCACCAGAACACTTCGATAGTAATCACGGCCGTTAAGCCGTAATTTAACGAGAGGCGACATGGGCAGAGACTTGGTCAAGGTACAATAGAGGGTCGGGCAGACAAAGGCGATATCAATTTTCTTTTCCCGGAACAGGGCCGCGATTTCCGAATTCCGGCGGGCAACCTTGAGCAGCAAAGGACGCCGCAAGCGCTGTTCAAGATAATGTTTCAGGGGCAAAAAATCCTTGTACATCCTGGTGGGAGACTTCATGGGGATCAGCAGAAGACGAAGGGGAGGAGGTGCGGCATTAACCACCGCCGGCAAGCAAAGACAACAGAAAGCAGCCCAGAACAGGACATGCTTTTTAAGAATATTAATATTCATAGGCAAAGTATAAAAAAAGGCGCCCCTAAAGTCAATTTCCTTTAAGGACGCCCGGGAGGAGTGAATTCAAACCACTAATCGCGGCCGGTCAACTTTTATCCGCACCTTTTTCTGCCGCCTGGCATAATTTATAACTATGTCATAAACCGGCGGGCCGGGCTGCACCGCCATGGAGGCCCAGCCGGAAAAGGTAAATTGATCTTTGGGATGCACCGTTTTACCCCGAACTTTGAGATCACTGATACGATTTCCCATGGTGCCGGAGAGCTTCACTGTATAATCAAGACCCTTGCTGCGTACCATATCCCCGCCCTGCTGGCGGTAGGGATCGGGATTATATATATTATCGCTGATATCCTCCAGGACATTTTTAAGGGTCGCGCCGCTGATTTTATTTTTATAGGTATTGGGGTAGGTCAAGGCCGTCTGTGAATAGACATCCTCTGCCGTCACCGAGCCGGGCAGCACTGTCCGGCCCCAGCGGAAACCGGGTGAAAAGGCAAAATCAACATCATAATGATCAACCAGGGCGTCGCAGATAAAATCATCAAAGCTGCCGTCAAGATTACCGCGCCGGTAGAGCAGAGTCTCAGTATCACAGACTACCTCATCTAATTTTCGTTTATAGGGCCGGCGAATCTTCTCAATTAAACGCGCCATCTCCGGATCAGGGGTAATCATCTCCGACATTACCGGAATCAGGCGGTAGGAATAATCAACCACCCGCCTGTTCTTCACCTTCAGATCCAGCCGGGAGAGAAATTTACCGTAACATCCGGAACCGATAACCAGGGTCTTGCCCACCACTACCGGCTTCGGCACTCCGTCATGGGTATGGCCGCCCAAAATCACATCAATACCCTTGACCCGGCTGACCATTTTCTTATCCACATCCATACCGTTATGAGACAGAACCACCACCAGATCGACCTTTTTAGCCCGCACCTCATCGACCATGGCCCGCATATGATCCTCCTTAATTCCAAATGACCAATTGGGCATTAAACGGCGCGGATTGGCAATCGGGGTATAGGGAAAGGCCTGGCCGATCAAAGCCACCGCCATACCGTTCACCGACTTGATCGTATAAGGTTTAAAGATCGGATCTCCCCAGGTCGCGTCATTGACGTTCTGAGCCAGGAACGGGAAGTCCATCATCTTAATCAATTCCTGAATCCTGTCTTCACCATAGGTAAACTCCCAATGGCCGGTAATGGCCTCACACTTCATCTGGTTCAACACCCGCACCATATCCTCGCCCTTGGTCCAGAGACTGGTAGCTGAGCCCTGCAGGGTATCGCCGGTATCGACATAAAGAACCTTACCGGGACGTTCAGCGCGAATCTGCTTTATGAGACTCATAATATAGGCGTAGCCCCCCATCTTGCCGAATTCCCTGGCCAGAGCGCTGTAGTCATCACAGGTGTAAGCGTAGGCATCCATGGTGTCCGGCTGCAGGCCGTAATAGCGCAGAAACTTCTTGCCGGTCAGATGAGGCGGCTTGCCGGCCGCCTTGCCAACCCCTATATTAGAATCCGGCTCCCGATAATACATGGGAACCAACTGAGCGTGACTGTCCGTGGTATGGAGGATAGTCACACCGCCTTTGGGAGTAAAGCGCAGCAGATTTTCCGGCGTCAACCCCTTGGCCAGGGCCTGAGACGAGGGCAAAAGGCTGCTGCCGGCGGCCAAACCGGCCATCTGGATAAAGTCACGCCTTGATAAACGCATGATATTCTCTCCTTACTTAACTACTCGGTTTTATAAGTAAAAACTCATAAGCCGCTTTGTGCTTTCCAATAAAATCAACAT
>DRPV01000269.1 GCA_011330685.1 Desulfobacterales bacterium | reverse complement strand
ATTCTCACGCCGGGCGCGGCCCGTGATTTTTTGTATTGCCGCGAAGAAGCGCAGATTTTCCATGACGCTCAGTTCCTCATAAAGGGCGAGAGACTGGGGCACGAAGGAGCAGCGGCGGCGGATTTCTTTGAGATTCTTGGCCAGCGGCAGACCGAATATCTCCACGCTGCCGCTCTGAAAGGGGGTGAGGCCGTTGAGTACCGCCAAAAGGGTGGTTTTACCGGCACCGTTGGGGCCGAGGAGACCGGTGATGCCACGGTTGATCTTTAAATTGAGATGATCTAAGGCCGGTAGGTCATCGTAATATTTACTTAAGTTTTTTACGGTGATCATGGCGGTCTTAAGCGTTTGATAAGAGAAGGTGGTAGACCTTCGCTTCGGCGGCGGCGATATCTTCAAGCTGCTGCCGCAGGGCGGAAAAATTAATGGGCTGTTCCCCTTTCCGGCGCATGGCCCGCACCGCCTGCGAGGCGAAGGCGCGCCATTGATCGCCCACATTGGTCATCATCTCCGAGGCCTCAAGCAGCCCCTTATCGTTAAGCAGTTGGCCCGCTTCCTGTAAAAATGAGGCGTAGATAAAACGAAACCCGGCCCCGCCGGTGCCTATTTCTTCCTGCATACGGACAATGTGGCCCAGAAACAACCTGGCGTAACGCCGGTCTTCCCGGCCCAGGCGGCCGATTTTTTTAGCCAGGGCGCGAATACCCCGGATACCGGCAATGGGAACCGGGGTCTTCAACATTTTTTTGGCGGTCTTGTTGATAACTCTGGGGATTATGGTCTGGTAGTCGGGGGCCGTGGGCACCTGGAGTGGATAATAGAGCAGGCCCTTGGGGGCCATCACCCCCTTCACGAAACGGGCCTTTTGCAGGGCAGCCGCCGGGCAGTGCACCGGTTCTTCAAAAACCGGATCGCTGATTAAATATTCGTCGTTCTCCCGGCCGTAAACAATGAGGTTATGGGCGTTAAAGTGAAAACGCATCTCCGGGGGGAAATAGGGCAGCCAGAAGACCGAGGTCTGGGCCCCGACAATTTTACCTTCGTTGATGAGGCGGTTCAGGGCGGCTGTACCCCTTGCCGGCCGGGAAAAGGTCTGCAGCCGCATTTTTATTTGCAGGTTTTTCTGCAGGCCCTTGATAATCGCTCTCGGCAGGGCGCGGTAGGCGATAACCGGCATCCCGCTCAGCTTGACAAAGGGCAGGTAGGCAAACATCAGAGCCCCGGAGAGTCCAAAGGCCATGGCCTCGGAAAGGGGCAGGCCGTAATGCCGCAGCATCAGGGCCATGACCCCGGATTCACAATGGGCGAAATGGCCGTGTTCAAACTTTGTCTGCTTCAATCTTTTTCTCCGGGGGCATGGTGCTTAGTTCGTCAGGGCTGAGGCCTAAGGCCCCTGCATAGCGTTGCCGCATTCTGCGGGACATCTTTTGAAATACCGTTGGTTTAAAATGACGTTTAATCCGCCATTTGCCTATGCCGGTGGCCTCGGAGAGAACCTGAATATCCATCCGCCGGTCATACATATGGAAGTACAGGGGGGAGACCTTGCCTGTCAGAACCAGGCGGCGGGCCTCGGCCGTAAGTCGTTCAAGCTCCTGGAGGGCCTGTTTGGTGGCGGCTTCCTCCACATCCCAGCCGGAAGAGGCAACAAGATGGTATTGACCATTATCATCGGTGGCGTAAAGCGCCTTTTTATTATTGGCGTAGGTGGATATATTTTGTTGCGGCACATTACATTTGCGCATTGTAAATTCACCTGAATCCGTTCCGGTTTAATGCGTAGGGGCGGGTTTCAAACCCGCCCTTACATTTACCGCCCGTAGATTTGTTGCCCCTGCGTATGAAACCACGTTGGTATATTGCGGGCGGTTATATGACCTGATTACCAATACCACCGTTTAATTTATCCAATGCCCATGTTTGGGGATTGTTGCGGATGTATTCGATAATTTGGTGATATTCATTTTCATCACGGATAATGTGTTCCCAATAATTGCGTTGCCAATTTTTATTTCCCGGTCTATTGCGTAATTCATTGATACGCCGTGATGAAAACGTTTTAAAACCACGTATGATTTCTGGTAATCCATGGCGTGTGGGGGCCGGTAATCCATTGGGGGCCGGGTTATCTGCCAATTCGATAATACAATGGATATGATTTGGCATAACCACAAATTCATTCAATATGACATGGGCATAATGATTGGGTAAATCATTCCATATTTGTTCTACCATTTTCCCTGTGTCATTCAACACCATTTCATTATCAATAATTGCACCAAATAAATGTATCCGATTCTGGGTGCAAATGGTGACAAAATACCATCCTGGTTGTGAATAATCATATCCACGCAACCGAATGGAACGTCGATGATGAATATTGGGGTCATATTGATGATTCATTATTTCATTCCCTGTTTATGCCATCGTGGGGGCGGGTTTGAAACCCGCCCCTACATCCAATCCTACCCCAAACCCTGAATCATGCCTCCCAAACCTGCATCTACTGGGGCCATATTGATGATTCATTGTTTTATTCCCTGTTCATGCCATCGTAGGGGCGGGTT
>DRPV01000268.1 GCA_011330685.1 Desulfobacterales bacterium | reverse complement strand
TCAGTTCGGCAAGTTCAGGAAAGCCGGAGTCCACCGCCAGCTCTAACTGCTGGCGCATATCCTGAAGACCCAGATTATATTTTTCGTACAACAGGTAATACATCTCCACGAGCAGAGTGAAGCGGCGCAGTTCCACCGGATTCAGATCGGCCTGCTGATTTAAAAAACTCATCCGTTCCGCCTGGGGCCAGCTCAGGAGATCTTGTACTCCCTGAATGGCCGGCAGCTCAAAGACCCTCTTTAAAAGAACATGCAGATCATCAATAAATGGGCCGTCAGTATCGACCTGTTGCAAGACCTCCGGCGGCAGAAAATCGGCCAGCAGCTCCTTGTCTTTGGTGCGCCAGAAAGAAAAAATGGCCTCAATAAAGGCGACAATGAGATTGCTGGACTCCACATGACTCTGTTTGCGGAGAAAATGGATAAGAAGATCACGGCGGCGATGGGTCTCGTCCAGCTCGGTGGACACCTCCCGTAATTCCCCCTCTGCCCCGATATCATTAAAGAAAACCGGCAGTAATTTGGCAAACTGTTTGGCCAGATTATAGAGAGGCTCAATGGGGTGATTAAGGAGGTTGGTAATATCCCGCTGAAAAAGATCGGTATCCTTGATGCAGGTACCGGAGAGATGGAGATTGATAATCAGGGCGGAAAAGAGGGTGGAGCACCACTTGGGCTCCTGCATGATAAGGCTGAGCCAGACCCGGATATTAATCAGATGGGCCGGATTGGAGATGGGCTGCCAGTCCTCATCCACCCCGGTCACATTGGCGTATTGAAAGCCGAAACGCACCACCTCCCAGAGAAAACTCTCCACCAGTCGGCCGCTCTCCCGTTTAAAGACCTCAGTACCGAGAATCTGAATACATTGCAGTGAGGTGTGGGGGAATTTTTTGACGTTGGCTTTTAAGAGCTGAAAGGTGGTGAGGAGGAATTGTTCAATCTCTTCAAAGGACTGCTGCCGGATGAGATGCACCAGACTGCGGTTAATCTCCCGCAGGGTCTCTTCATGGATTAAAAAGAGACCGGGGATATCCATAATCCGGAAGAGGAAGAGAAGCTTGCGGTTCTCGGCAAAACGATCCTTTTGGGTCTCCATGGGAGTGCCGCTGCCGGTTTGGGCCGGAAAATCATGGTTGCCGGGATAAGAGGCGTTGGGAAAGGGCACCGTCAATAACTGGCGGGGAATATCCTTGTAAAAACGAACTATATCTATATGACCGGGCAGCCGCAGAATACGGGCCAGCTCCTTACGACTGTCCGCCTCCTCATCCTTGGTCAGGGCGGCAAGGCAGGCGGCAATACTCTGGTGGGAAATGGGGGCAAAAAGCTCATCCACCTTCCAGTCATCCTGCTCGTGGCCGCAGGCCTCAATGAACCAGGGCAGTGGGTCTTCCTCACTCAGCCAGTAATTATAATCTATTATCTCCAGGCGCTTGTAGAGCCGGGTAAAGGCAGTGAGATCAAAATCCGGGCAGGCATCCCCGGCCTTCATAAAAGCCGCCGCGATGTTTTTAATGGGATGATAGCCCTGCACGAGGTGGGTAAGGATATCATCATGCAGCTTATATAATTTGGCAAAACAATGGTCAAAGGAGGCCTGATAATCAGGGAGGGCGGCTGGTTTAAGATCCCGGATTAATTTTTCCAGATAGGCCAGCATTGATTCCATGGTCTGGCTGATAATGGCCGCGGCATTCTTGGGTGAAGACTGATCATGCCCGGCCGATACCGGCCCCAGGCCTTTGGCTCCGGCCAGGGCCTGGGCGCCGCTCACCGCTTCAAGGAAGATATCCACAAAGCGGCGCATGGCCAGCGGCCCCTGGGGATGAGCCATATAATGGCGGTTGTGTTTAAGAATATAGGCCCGCAAACGGGGCAGGATCAGTATCCAGTTGCGGAAGGGATGATTGATCTCCACCAGCAGTTCATAAAGGCTCCTCGATATACCCCGATAGTCCCGGACAATCTCCATTAAGACATCATAGGATGGGTCAATAAGCACCTTGTCGACGGCGGTTTCCTGGAGATTGGCCTTTAAGGCATCTGATTTTATAGGTTTGGAACTGGACATTATATTTCTTTATTTTGACCGGAAAAAGGGGAAAATATATCGATCATTTTCACGTTCAGATACCAGGCCGGGTTCCGCGCTGCCCTGTACCTGTGCCACTCCCCCCGAAATGTTAAGCGTTTCAGGGTGTGTTCATGGAGCGCTTAACATCAAACCGGCTTGTGAGCCTCCATTAGCAATACCAGATCAATCAGACGATTGGAATAACCCCACTCATTATCATACCAGGCGAGAATTTTCACCATTTTACCAATCGCCTTGGTTGATAAGGCATCCACGGTGGATGAATGAGGATTACCCTGATAATCTATGGAGACCAGCGGCTCCTCCGAATAACCTAAGAAACGGTTTGCGGCCGCCTTTAAAGCCTCATTGACTTCGGAAACCGTTACCTCACGTTCCACCTCCACCACCACATCCACAAGAGAGACATTGGGGGTAGGTACCCGCACCGCCAGGCCGTCAAATTTCCCCTTCAGTTCCGGCAGAACGAGGGAGACGGCTGCCGCCGCTCCGGTCTTGGTGGGAATCATGGAGAGGGCGGCGGCTCTGGCCCGGCGCAGATCGCTATGGGGAAAATCCAGAATACGCTGATCGTTGGTATAGGCGTGAATGGTTGTCATCAGGCCCTTTTTTATACCAAATTTTTCCAGAATTACGCTGGCCACGGGGGCCAGACAATTCGTGGTGCAGGAGGCGTTGGAAACAATATTATGCTCCAAAGGGTCATACTCGTCCTCATTAACTCCCATGACAATGGTCTTAACCTTACCCTTGGCCGGCGCGGAGATAACCACCTTTTTGGCCCCGGCCTCAAGATGGGCCCCGGCGGTTTCATCGTTGGTGAAAAAGCCGGTGGATTCCACTACATAATCCACCCCGATATCACCCCAGGGAATATCCGCCGGGTTACGGTGATTGAAGATATCAATCCGGCGGCCGTCAACAGTAATGCCCTTTTCCGTCGCCGCCACCTGGCGCTCATAGACCCCCATGATGGAATCATATTTCAGGAGATGGGCCGAGGTTTCATTATTGGTCAGGTCGTTAAGGGCTACCACCTCAATATCCTGAAAGGCGGGATCCTTATCAAGAGCCCGAAAAACATTCCTGCCAATCCGTCCAAAGCCGTTAATGCCGATTCTGATGGTCATGATTAATCTCCTTTTAACTGTTTAATTTCCTGTTTATAGAGGGTCATATAACGCTCTACAACCCTGTCCCAGGTATAACGCTCTTTAATAACCTCAAGAGCCTGTTTCTGCATATGGGCAATGACCTTTGGTTCATGGCGGTAAAGGGTCATGGCCCGCCGCATGGCATCCGGCAGAGCGGCAGACCTGGAGCCGGGATAGCTGAAGCCGGTCTCGCCGTCAATAACCTTAACCAGGCCGCCCACCGCGTGCACAATGGGTAGATTACCAAAAAGCTGGGCCTGGTAATCAGTAAGGCCACAGGGCTCGTATTGAGAGGGGATGAGAAAAAAATCACCCGCCGCGAAAATACGTCTCGCGGTCAAGGGGTCGTAACCCATGAGGACACATACCCGGCCCCGGTTGGCCGCGGCCAGAGCCTGCAAGGCCTCCTCCACCACCTGTTGTCCGCTGCCTAAGATAAGTATCTGAAAATCAGGGTCAATAGGCAATAGTTTTTTTAGGGCTTCCAGCAATTTGTCAATCCCCTTCTGCGCCGAAAAACGGCCTACAAAGGTAAAGAGCGGCTGGTCGTAATTAACCGTTAATGTCCCGCTTTGCCGCATATCAGGGATAGAACGCTGCCTCACGGCCTCTATCAGTGCCTCTTTACATTTTCTCTTGCCGGGAATCCGCCCGGCGGCATGACTGCCGGGCGTAAAGGCGGTGGCAATAGACGCGGATTTGCTGCGGGGATTATAGGATTCCGGCTCTATACCGTTGGTAATGCCCATCAGCTTTATCCCCCGGTTCAGCAATTCATGGCCCAGCCAGCCGGTGAGTTTGTCGGTATCGGTCTCGCGCAGTTCACGGGCGTAATTTTCGCTGACCGTATTAATGAGGCTGTAATCAGCGGCGCTTAACAGGGGATCAAAACTGCCATGCAAAACACCACGCTTGATTACCCGGAAGGGCAGCCCGGTTACCGCCTGGGCAAAGGGCAGATCGGCCACCTCCTGATGATAGCCCAGGCCGGCGTTATGGATGGTAAGTAAAAAGCCGGTGTGATGAAAATAATGGCGGCAGCCCTCTAATTCCCTGGCCATCACCGGCAGCAGAGCGGTATGGCCATCGTGACAATGAATAATATCCGGGTGCTCACGCAGACGTGTTATCAACCCCAGAGCCGCCTTCTCTAACAGAATATTCATGGCGAAATAATCATAATGGCCGTCGCCCTCCCGATGCTGGGGGTTGGCACGGGCCTCCGCGGCGGTATAGGCGTAGATTCCCAGCTTTTCCCGGAACCTGGGGCTGTCAACGAGATAGACGGCAACCCCCTCTTCCCGGCCCTGCCAGATTAAGGCCTCTTCCCGCCTCTCCTCTTGAGAATATGAGAGATCAAGGCTCAGAGAGAGCAGGGGGCTGAAACCTAATTTCTCCGGTTTCATGAAACCGTAGCAGGGCAGGATGACACTTACCTTGCGGCCTTGCCGAATCAGGGCGGCAGAGAGTTGGCATACTACGTCTTTGATACCTCCGGCTCCGGCCAGGTTACCATATTCCCGGCTGACCATCCAGATGGATTTAATGGCCGTCATCCTATTTAATGGCCTGCTGACGTAAGAAGAAATCGGCGAGCGTCAGGCTGACCATGGCCTCGCAGACCGGAATAATACGGGGGATAGCCGATATATCGTGGCGGCCGCCAATCTTTATGTTAACAATCTCATGCCGCAAATTAATGGTCTGCTGTTCCCGGCCGATGGAGGGGATGGGCTTCACCGCCGCCCGCACGATTATATCATCACCATTGGCAATTCCGGCCAGAATACCGCCGCTGTGATTAGAGGCAAAACCATCCGGGGTCAGGGAGTCGTTGTTTTGGGAACCGGTGCTGACGGCGGCGGCAAAGCCATCACCAATCTCCACCCCCTTCACCGCCCCAATGGACATCAAGGCCCCGGCCAAGGCTCCATCCAGCTTGTCAAAGACCGGCTCGCCGAGACCGGCGGGACAGCCGGTGGCCCGCACCTCAACTATACCGCCCAGGGTATCGCCCTGGGCCCTGACCTCTTTTATCCTCTCCTCCATGCGGAGCGCGGCCTCTTCATCGGGACAGAAGAGACGATTTTTACCCGCCACCGCCATGTCATGCTGATGAGCATTAATGCCGCCAAGGGCGATGGTGCAGGCCGTCACCTTAATCCCCTGGCGGGTCAAAAACAAACGCGCTACGGCCCCGGCTGCCACCCGGGCTGCCGTCTCCCGGGCCGAGGCTCGGCCGCCGCCCCGGTAATCCCGAATGCCGTATTTTTCTAAATAGGTAATATCACCATGACCAGGCCGGAAAATATCCCGCAGGTTATCGTAGGACTTACTGTGAGCGTCTTTATTAAATATAACTAAAGAGATGGGGGTTCCGGTAGTCCGGCCCTCAAAGATGCCGGAGAGAATCTGCACCTTGTCAGGCTCCTTCCGCGGGCTGGCGGCACCACCGGTTCCCGGCCGCCGCCGATCAAGATCAGCCTGAATAATATCTTCGTTCAGCTCAAGGCCCGGCGGGCAGCCGTCAATGGTCGCTCCCACTGCCGTACCATGTGATTCACCCCAGGTTGTAACTCGAAAAATTGCGCCAAAAGTATTACCTGCCATTATAATTACCTGTTATTTTAAGGAGTCGTTTGATTTTTTAATTTGGTCTTCAAGATGGTACGTTCTATAGAAAAAAAGTCAAGTAATGTTCTATTATTGTTGACATCCCGCTTAATCAAATTATATTGATTGATAATCATTACTAATTAATTCAAGGGAGATTAAGCATGAAAATAAATGTGGATAAAAATATCATTGAGTTCCATCCAGAGAATGAGGAAGAAACAAAATCGTTGGTTGACATGTGGCGGCTGTTGGTGGACTGTATGGGGACTAATAAAAAGATTACCCCCATTGGCGAGTATATCCCGGAGAAGAAAAACAGCGCCAGTTTCTTCATAGAAGGGGAATCCGGCGGGGCGACTCAACCATCCGCTGAAACTGCCCCGGCCGACGGCACCTATTATTGCTCCACCTGTAATAAATATATTAACCTGAAGAAGGGGGATTCCATTCCCCTTTGCTGCGGTAAGCCAATGGAATTATTAGAGTAAAATAGGCTCATGGTAAGCTGCTGATAATTTCGTCAACAATGGATTGTATATCTGATTGAGCGGTATCCACCCTGATATGACTACCCTGCTGATAAAGCGGTCTGCGGGCCGCTAAAACCTCGCTGACCTCTTGAAAGACTGTATTATTGGTCAATGAAGGCCGCTGATCCGCGGTATTGGTATCAGCGGTGAGTCGTCGGCAGATTGTTTCCTCATCGGCGGTGAGCCAGACCACCAGGCCGGAGGCCATTAGCCGGGGCCAGTTCTCATGGGTAATGGCCCCGCCGCCGGTGGCAATTACCATTCCCTCTCCGGCCGCCAGCTCCACTAACAACTCCCCTTCGCGCTCCCGAAAATACCCCCAGCCTTCCCTGGCGACTATATCCTTTATTTCCCGGCCTTCGCGGCGGACTATCTCCTGGTCGGTATCAATAAAATCCATCCTGAGCTGCCGAGCCAATACTTTACCAACCGAGGTTTTACCCACGGCCCGGTATCCGGTTAGTATAATGTTTTTCCACTCAGATTCAATTCGAGATTTATCGGCCATTTTATTAAGTCTTTCTGTAACTATTTAGCAAAGGCAACAAATTACCCGAAATAAGGAACCGTAACCGTTCAGGAAAGCGAAGACTCCGAGATGGAGTGCAGCTGAATGGTTACAGATCGCGTAATATTATTCTCGCGCTTGGTTTGCGTGTAAAATAATTCCAGGCCCATTTAACCATAATAATAAATTTATTTCTGTGTCCGATTAGATAACCGATATGCACAAAAACCCAAAGAACCCAGGCGACAAATCCGCTTATTTGAAATGAGCCGAAATCCGCTACCGCCGCGTTCCTGCCGATAACCGCCAGGCTGCCTTTATTAAGATATTTGAACTGCGCGGAAGATTTGCCCATAATATGCCGGGCGGCAAAAACGCCCTGCTGCATTGCGACCGGCGCTGTGGCCGGTAAAGGCCTGCCTTTGTCATCGGTCAGGCTTCCGAAATCACCGATTACGTAAACATCCTGAAAGGTTGCCACGGTTAAATCTTTATTAATCAATACCCGGCCTTTTCTATCAAACGCCACATTATTATCCGTTGACAAAATATTGCCCTTAAAGTCTGCCTTAACCCCGGCAGCCCAGAGAACAACTTTACTTTGTATAAACTCAGGGGAACCGTTTGCTATAATTTCTACACCGTCCGTGCCGATGTTTGTTACCCGTGAATTTGTTTTTACTATGATTCCAAGTTGCTCAAGAGATTTTTTCGCGGCATTAATTAATTTGTCAGGGAATCCAGGTAAAATATTTTTACCTGCTTCAAGCAGGTATATGTTAGATCTCGCCGGATTAATTTTTCTGAACTCATTTTTTAACGCGTATATACTTAATTCGGCTAAGGCACCTGAAAGTTCAATACCGGTAGGTCCACCGCCGATTATTACAAAGTTCAGAGGGCTTTCGCCATCAGGGTGCAGCATCTCCGATTCGGCTTTTTCAAAAGCGGTTAATATTTTGTCTCTGATGTTTAGAGCATCCTCCAGATTTTTTAGGGGCGGAGCGTTTTCTTTCCAGCTGTCATTGCCAAAATAGTCAGGAATAACCCCGACGGAAATAATCAACTTATCATAGGGCAGTCTGCCGCGGTCAACGGTTACAAATTTCTTGTTCAAATCAACTGAGCTTACCCTCTCCTTCAAGACGGTAATGTTCTGGCGGTGTTCAAAAATTGCTCTTATCGGGTAAGCAATATCTTCGGGAGAAAGTTGAGCGGTTGCAACTTGATAAAGCAGGGGCTGGAACAAATGGAAATTTCGCGTGTCAATAATCGTAATATTAAAATTATTCCCGCCTTTTAACAATTGCTTCGCCGCGTAAAGTCCGCCGAATCCGGCTCCAATGATAATGATATGCTGTACTTTATTTTCATTCATAATATTGATGCTATCGTAAAAAGTCGAAAGGTCTAATTCTGCCCATTCAGAACTCTCCACTTATATTTATAGCGCTTCGGTCAGAAGATTCATTAAATTTTCGATCCCTCGCAGATTTTGTTTTGCCGTATTGCCGTTAAACGTCGGTGCGTGATTCGTTTATTTTGGCGTTTGGCCCGCGAACAGCAGCCCTTCGAGTAGCACGAAACGTCCCAGGGGGATGACTTCGCAGGGCAGGCTGCCGGTGAATATCGGATTGGCGCAGAGACCGCCGGAGAGATAGAGACGAGCCGGAGAACCGGCGAAACGGTAAGCGTTTACGGCAATGCCTTTAACAAAGGAGGCCACCGCCTCGGCCGCTGGAGTTCCCTCAATAATAGCATCAAAGATATTGCTCATCCCCAAAACCCCGCAGGTCACGGAGAAGGTTCGGGACGGCGGCGGCATATTCTGATAATCCAGGTCGTAATAGCGGGCCAGAAGCTCAATGGTAAAGCCCATGGAGGCCCCGCATTCGGTATTCCAGCCCATATCCGCCACCCGGCCGCCGGCATATTTGATGAATTTTATATCCCGGCTGCCGCAGTCTAAAAGGACATAGCTGTCGTCGGCGATCAACCTTTCACCACCCCTGGCCAGGGCAATTAATTCGTTGACGTATTTTGGGGCGAAGCGCTGGCCGTTATGACCGGTGGCAATGTCCACCCGCAGCCCGGACGGCAGCTCCTTCGTGGCCGTGATTGTCGGTTTACCCGAACTTTCGGTATCAAGAAATTTACAATACGAGGTGCCAAAGTCGGCCAGAATCATTGATAGGCCCCCGATAATTCCAGAAAGGCCTGAATCTTGGCCTTGGCGCTGCCGCCGCAGTTATAATCGGCGTCGAGATAAAGGGCGCTGGGGTGGCGGTGGGCCAGAAATTTGGCCAGCCCCGCCTTGGCACAGAAAGACTGGGTAAAAAAGACCGTGGGGATTGCCGGATTACAGTGCAGTTCCAAATCTTCGGCGGCCGGGGTCTTGTTCTCCATGCAGCGAGTCCAGCCATAGATATGGGTGGTATCCGGAAAGAGCTCCAGCAGAGAAAAATCACGCGGCGGTACCCCCCAGAAACCGGCCCGCGGTTGACACGGTTTAAGATTTACGTCGCCTTGGGGGCGGTGGTGTTTCACCCCTTCGGTGATGGTCAGAAATTTTTCCGGCAGCGCCATGCGGGTTCTGCAGACAGGGGTGCCGAAGTCCCGTCTGTCCTGGTTCCTGGTTCGAATAACCGGAATAGAAAGTATATTGGCTAAAATAGTGGAAACATGGAGGGCCGAATCACATTTTCCGGCTCCCACGTCAATATATATGACATCTAAGGAGAGGCGCAGGGCATTCAAGACCACTGTCCGCAGAATGGCGCAATAGACCCTGGGCAGATAAGGAGCCGTGCCTTCAATACTGTCCGGAACCAGTTTGGCATCCAGATCATG
>DRPV01000267.1 GCA_011330685.1 Desulfobacterales bacterium | reverse complement strand
AGCTTGAGATGTCGAAGTGCTTAAATCGGCAATTTGGGTTGTTGTTGCAAACAAGCTGTTTCCCTCGTCATAATAGGCCTGCAGAGATTGAGTTCCGCCAGTCGCACCTAAATGAGTCAAGAAACCAGTAAGTCCACCAGCCATGGGGCCAAAATCTGTTTCACTAAATGTTACCGTGAACGTTCCACCATTGTTTCCTGCACTAGCACCGCCGGCAAGATGCATTTCCGGTACACTTGCATTACCGAGTGATGGCTTTGTGAAAGCGGTAGTAAAAGCATAGATGAAATTCCCTAATTCTCCAGAGCCGCTTACAATACCGGGAGCGGATGCGTCATCGTCGGCATTTATATTGTATCCAGCATAAGTTGCACCATCGCTCATTCCGTCAGCCATATAAATATCCTCTGCTGCCCCTGTCGCTGAAACTTTCAGCATTGGCACTGCCATGGCTGTGCCAGCTACAAACAACGACCCCATCGCAGCGAGAGCCAAACTCTTTAATAATGTCTTTTTCATGTCTTTCTCCTTTGTTTTTTATTTCCTTTATTTAAAGGGAAAATTTATTAAATTAGGTTGGAATATGTTACAAGCATGATTTATGCCAATAGCTTTATCTTTTTTGTATTTGTGCAGGTAATTATTGCTAACTAATGGTTATTTTTGGATAAAATTGTAAGGCTAATAATGATTCTGTGAGCGGTGGCAACAGTTGCTGTCTCTGATTATGGCCAAAATTCCGCCGATTATTCTAATTTCCCGGAATTCTGTTCGTGTTTCCGGAATTATTTTGTTTGTTGTTTTAATTACGTATAGTTATGGTGTTAAGTTGGTGTTAGAAGGCTCGGGAAATTCTTTAAATTGTGGATCGGTCTTGTCTGTTATTTAGTGATAAGTTGTAAAAGCCGTTGGTCTTGGCAGAGTTATATGCTAAATAAAAGGTAGATGTTCAGAGGATAAAAGCTGGACCCCGGAAGTCTTACGCTACCCGAATTCTACGCTATCTGTTGCGTCTGCGGGGCTTTGGGCGTGGGGGTTACGTATAAAAATGGGTGACGCATCGGTAACCGTTCTCCGGTGGCACATCTGGAGTCTACGTTTTCCTGAACGGTTACTGCTTTTCGTTGTTTATTTTGTTTCTTTTGTGGAGGAGTTATGAAGTTATTACAGGTGTTGATGGTTGCGGGATTGATAATGTTTACAGCCGGATTTTCTTCGGCCGCTGCTCCCGGCGGCCGGGCCGACGGTCTTTACGCCCGGATGATTACCTCCAAGGGTGATATCCTTTTGCGGTTGTATTTCAAAAAGGCGCCGCTTGCTGTGGCCAATTTTGTCGGTCTGGCGCAGGGCAGCAAGGACTCTAACCGGGGTAAGGGCGTACCCTTTTATAATGGTCTTACCTTTCACCGGGTAATTAAAAATTTTATGATTCAGGGCGGCGACCCCCAGGGCAACGGCCGGGGCGGGCCGGGTTATAAATTCCCTGATGAGTTTAATTCCTCTCTGCGTTTTGATAATCCCGGTGTTCTGGCCATGGCCAATGCCGGGCCTGATACCAATGGGAGTCAGTTTTTTATCACCCGTGTTGCCACCCCCTGGCTCAATGGCAAGCATACCATTTTCGGGCGGGTGGTGGAGGGCCAGGATGTGGTTAATGCCATTCGTCAGGGAGATAAGATTAAGGAAATAAAAATCGTCCGCCAGGGGGCCGCGGCCAGGGCCTTTAAGTGCGATCAGCAGGCTTTTGACAAATTATTAGCTCAGGTCAAGAGTAAAATTTTAAAGACCAAAGAGAAGAAGGAACGGGCGGTGGAAAAGATTATTGCTGAAAAATGGCCCAAGGCAATCACCACTCCTTCGGGTTTGAAGTATGTGGTGGTTCGGAAGGGTCATGGCCCTACCCCCAAGCCCGGTACCGTGCTCACCGTCAATTATACCGGCCGTTTGCTGAATGGTACCAAATTTGACAGTTCTGTTGACCGTGGGCAGCCTTTCAGGTTTCCCGTGGGGGAGCATCGGGTAATCAAGGGTTGGGACGAGGCCTTTCTCGGTATGCGGAAGGGTGAGAAGCGTATTCTGATTATTCCCCCGCAACTGGGATACGGGGCCAGGGGCGCGGGCCGGGTGATCCCCCCCAACGCCACCCTGGTCTTTGATGTTGAATTATTGGATTTTTAATCAAGACCTCTGTCTTCTGTCCTCTGATTTCTGACTTCTGAACGCTATGGAAACCTATTATCAGCCTTGTGATTTACCGAAATTCTCCGAGATTGGCGAAGAGGCCCCGGAGTTAGCCGAAAAGTTTTTTGATTATTATAATGCCGTCTTTGCCGAGGGGGCTCTGAGCGGGCGGGAGAAGGCCCTGATGGCCCTCGCCGTGGCCCATGCCCTGCAATGTCCCTATTGTATTGACGCCTATACCCAGACTTGTCTCGAGAAGGGCTCAAACAAGGCGGAGATGACCGAGGCCGTGCATGTGGCGGCCGCTATCCGGGGCGGGGCCTCTCTGGTGCATGGGGTGCAGATGCGGGCTCACGCCGATAAATTGTCCATGTGATGCCGGCAGTCCCCTAATAAGAAGAAAATGCCTGAGGCTACAGTTAATTTTATACCCTTTGCCCAGACCCTGGAAGATAAATCTCTTGCTTTGAGGCGGGCTGAAGCCCATACCCTGCAGGTTAATACCGGGCTGCTTTGTAATCTTTCGTGTCGTCATTGTCATTTGCGGGCTGGGCCGGGCAGGAAGGAGGTCATGGGCCGGGAGACGGTGGCGGCGGTTATCGCCTGCGCCCGCCGTCTGCCCTTTACCGTTATTGATATCACCGGCGGGGCTCCGGAGATGAATCCTTATATTCTTGAGCTGTTGGCCGGTCTGGCGCCGTTGACCCCGCGTCTTATTCTGCGCTCAAACCTTGTTGCCATGTCCGGCCGCCGCCGGGAGGAGATTATAGCACTCTGCCGGGCTCATAAGGTGGTTATTATTGCCTCCTTTCCCGCCTTGAATGAGGCCCAGGCTGAGGCCCAGCGGGGAGAGGGCGTTTTTGCCCGTTCCCTTGAAATTCTCCGCTGCCTGAACCGTGAAGGCTATGGCCAGGCGGCCGGCGGCTTGGAGCTGAACCTGGTTTCAAATCCTGCCGGGGCCTTTGTCCCCAGCGGTCAGCAGGCTCAGGAGCGGCAGTTCCGGCAGGTGCTGGAGAGTAAATGGGGAGTCAGTTTTAATCATCTGTTCACCTTTGCCAATGTACCTCTGGGGCGCTTCCGGGACTGGCTTGAGAGGCGTGGTAATTACGATGATTATCTTCTTCGTCTCGCCCAGGTCTTTAATGAGGACTCTCTAAGCGGAGTTATGTGCCGGAGCCTCATATCGGTGGACTGGAACGGCTTTTTGTATGACTGTGATTTTAATCAAGCCGCTGATTTGCCCATGGGCGGTGTCCGGCGGCATATCAACGATTTGCGGAGGATGCCGGAGGCGGGAGAGGTTATCGCCGTTGCCGACCACTGCTATGCCTGTACTGCCGGGGCTGGATTCACCTGAGGGGGGTGTATTGATTCCTGAGGCTCAGGAAGGTGGATATTGCTTCTGAATATGAATAAGTTACAAAAAATACGAAAAAGGTAAAAAATGAATATTGCCTGGACTACATTATCAACCTTGGCTGAGGCCCGGAAAATGGCGGCTGAGCTTATTAAATCTCGCCTGGCGGTATGTGTGCAGATCGACGGGCCGGTGAGCAGTTATTACCTCTGGGAGGGGAAAGAGGAAAATAGCGACGAGTATCGTCTCAGTATCAAATTCATGGCCGAGAAGACGGAGAAAATAGAGACCTGGATTGCTGAAAACCACCCCTATGAGGT
>DRPV01000266.1 GCA_011330685.1 Desulfobacterales bacterium | reverse complement strand
CCAGCGCTCCCTTGGAGTTGGTAGCCCAGCGCGCTGAATTAATCAGAAAGATGGTTGATGAGGAATTAAGGCTGGAATATAACGAGCATAAATTCCATGTTACCATCTCCATGGGCGCCGCCTGTTATCCAGATCATGGTGAGCCGCCGGATAGGGTCTTAAAGGCCGCCGACAATGCCCTTTATCAGGCCAAGGAGAATGGTCGTAACCAAGTTGCAAGGGCCTGATTCAGAAACCAGAAGCCTGAAAAATTTTGAATACGCCCACAACTCACAAGAATATTCCCCCTTTGAACTTTACTCAAGTTTTTTCCATAATATACTTATAGCCAGTTTGTTTAAGCGCAACGCCTTGGGTAAATTACCCTTTTGCTCATAAATATCCGCCAGAGCCAATACCACCTCGATATCTGGGCTGGGGCAGATCAGGGCATTTTCCAGGATGGGGAGGGCCTGTTTTGTATCGCCAAGCCTGTAGAGGCTGAAACCCAGTCCGGAGAGGGCGTTATCGGCATTTTTGTTAAATTTCAGGGCCTTTTTAAAGGCCTTAATTGCTTGCCGCCATTTTTTCATCTTAACCAATACCTGGCCCCGGCCAATGGTGGCCTCTATGGATTTGGGCATAATTTGGGCCGCGGTATTGAATTCGCGCAGGGCTGCTGAATAAATCCCGCGGTCCAGCATCACCCGGCCATAATTAATCCTTCTGATATAGGCCTTCTCTTTCTTGCTTTTTTCGTGATTAACATGGGCGGTTAGTGACTTTTTGAAACGCTTGAGATCCCAGTCACCTAAAATAAATCTGAGGTTATTGCCGATAACCCTCTCTATATTGGCGGTATAGGGGATAATTGCCTGCAGGCGGTTATGCTGGTCGGTTATGAGCGCCATGGGCAGCATGAACACGCCGTAACGCCGGTAAATCTCCTGATTCCGGTCGTCAAGAATTGGAATATTTATTAGGCCCTTTGTTCTATAATCGTTGAATTGCTTGTTATTTCGGATATCCCCTCTGCCGGAATAGACTGCCATAAAATCAACGCGCCGTTGGAATTTTTTGCTTAGATGACTTAGAACCTCCGCCAGTTTAATTGACCGTACGGCCCTGAAGGGTGGTCTGGTCGAGAAAAACATTATTACCGCAGGCCTGCCGTCGGCGGATAAGCCATATTGTCCAGTGCCGCCTGTTTTGTTGAGTTTGAAGGAAGGGAGCCGGGCGTTTAATTTATAGTGCAGGAGGCTTGCCTGATCTGCCTGAACCCGGAGGGGGCCGTTCAGAAGCAGGCCTGCCCATATGGAGAGGATGAGCAGGCGTTTAATGAAATGCCTTTCTTTCTGGCTATGCATATAAAGTTATGGAACGAGTTTATTTATTATGATGGCAGTTGCCGCAGAGTTCCATGGCATCGGCCACCGGCAGTAAATTTGCGTAATCTGAGGAGTGCGGTGAGTGGCAGCTTACGCAGGTAAATTTTTCATCCTTGGCGGCCGGGTTACTGGGCCCGGCCACCGGGTGGCCCTGGAGGGGATGATTGTGGCGCAGGCGGTAGATGGCCGGGTGGCATTTATAGCATAATTCGTCAAGTCCGGCATGGAGCTGATACTGGTGCATACTGCCGTGCGGGTCATGGCAGGCGGTACAGCCCTTGGTTTTAATTACCTTATGTACCACCGGGGCGGTCAGGGTATCCTGCATCTCATGGCAGTTGACACAGAGGATGGTAATTTTATTCTGCAGAAAATATTTAAAATTTGAGCCGTGCGGGTTATGGCATAGGTTGCAGCTTCCCATGCCGATGGGGCCGTGGACGTAGGTGTAGAGCTTGATTTGCTGTTGCTGACGGCGGTGGCAGCGGAAGCAGAGGTAGGCCACACCATTTTCCTGGTTTACGGTAAATTTAATTGGTTCATCCGGGGAGGCGTCGGTCTCCACAAACTTATACTGATGGCATATAAGGCAGCGCCATTCCTTTACCGCCGGTTTATGGCGGTATTTCAAACCCTCAAACTCGTGTTTATGGCAGGGGTAACATATTTGTTTTTTTATGTCCCTGGGCCTGACATCGGCCCGCCTGGCATCGAGACGGTGGCAGGGGCGGCAGGATTTTTCATGGTCGGCCCGGTGAAAGAAAAACTCTGTCGCCTCGTCAGGAACCAGGGCGTTGTCAAAGCTGGAGGCGGAGAAGATGGCAGTCTGCTGGATAATTTTACCATTCTTTTTAATGATAATGCTGTTTGCCCCCTTACGCAGGGGCAGAATGACATGGAGGGTGGTCTGATATTTTGCGGTCTCTATTCGATTAATTTCTACTTCTTGTTTGTTAATAATGAAACTGAAATCTTTAACCGGAGCTGATGTGTCTACGATATAGGTATAGTGGCTTGCCTTGATCCACAGGAGAGGGGGCTTGCCCTCTGCCGCCAGGATGTTGTTGGCAGGATGGCAGATCAGAAACAGGCCGAGGAGGATAAATACCAACTGAAAATTACGAAAATTATAAGAATTATGTGAATTATTGCCAGCGTTGTTCATACATAGTCATAAGTCGGGAGACTGCCAGCTTGTTAAAACGGTTGGCTTTACGGTTTTTCCCCTCTGATTCATAGATATCCGCCAGGGCGATAATGACCTCTAAGCGGGGATGGGGGGCGATGAAGGCGTTTTCCAGAATCTTTTTTGCCTGTTTGGTTTTTCCCCGGCCGTAATAGCTCAGTCCCAGGCCGGCCATGGCATCATCGGAGTCCTTGTTAATGAGTTGGGCCTTTTTAAAGGCTGCCTCGGCCCTGTCCCACTGTTTTTCGGAGAGCAGGGTAAAACCCAGTTCAAGATAGGCGTTTATTTGTTTGGGCATAATCTTGATGGCGGTGTTAAATTCTCTTACTGCCTGTTTATACATCTTCTTG
>DRPV01000265.1 GCA_011330685.1 Desulfobacterales bacterium | reverse complement strand
TGAGCGACCAGGTTTCTTTGGGATCCCAGCTCCAATAAGTACCCCAGGCCTCATTGGCCCAGATAGCACCGGCGATAATACCGGTACTCAACCAGACAAAACCAAAGATAATGGTTTTATGAACGGCATCATCAATTATCGGCAGCGGAGGCAGATTATCTATTATGCTTGTCCCTGAACTCTTTTTCCCCTTTTTATTTCTTTCATGACGATCTTTTAACAGATACATAATCCCCAGGCCGCAGGCCACGGCGAAGGAGGCGTAACCGATAAAACAGGTCACTACATGGCCGATGAGCCAGTTGCTCTGCAGAGCGGGAATCAGGGGCTTGATTTCGGAACCGAACTGGGTGGAAAAGGAGGCATAGGCCATGCTGAAAAAGGCAAAGGGGATGGCGAAGGCGCCGATAAGCGGGGTCTTGAATTTCCACTCTAACCATAGATAAATTATGGCAATGGCCCAGGCAAAAAAGACCAGGGACTCATACATATTGGATAACGGGGCATGGCCATATCCCATCTGGTATGATTCTACCCACCGTAGACCAATGCCGCCGGTCTGAACCAGCCAGGCTGCCAGGGTGATAAGTGTTGCCAGCTTGCCTAATTTCTCAGCCCGAAAGACGAAGATGGCAATATACAGTATGGAGGCTGTAAGATAGGCGAAGGTGGTGAAATTCAGTAATTGACTGCTGTTCATGATTTATCCTCTACGATTAATTGACTTGTGGCAAATCTCTTGTAGAGAGCGCGCATAGTCTTTTCAAATCCAATCTTATCTTTGTTGCTCTGGCCGCAAACCAGGATATTGGTTTTTCCCTTTTCGTCAGAGACAAAGGCCCATATACGGCGGTGTGACATAAAGAAGATAACGATTAAGCCCAGAATCATCATTATGCAGCCGGTATAGACAATCCAGACCCCAGGGTCTTTGGCGACTTGCAGGCCGGTGGCAAAGCGGGGGTTAACCGTTAGTATATAATTGTTACCGGGTCTTTTTATCTGGACAGAACCGCCCTGATTCATCCAGAAGGTTGAGGGCTGGCCCTTGCCGTCGGAGAACCATATTTTATACTGAAAGCGGCGCATCATATCGGGGCCGGAGACATCAACTATACCGAAACTGACATTTTTGCCCGGCCATTTGATAGCCTGGCTGGTCGGGTATTGGAGGATGAATTTTTGCCGGGCCTTGGTTTTTTCATTGGTCAGCAGG
This sequence comes from Desulfobacterales bacterium, assembly GCA_011330685.1. Taxonomy (GTDB): domain Bacteria; phylum Desulfobacterota; class Desulfobulbia; order Desulfobulbales; family VMSU01; genus JAADIV01. The sequence continues at coordinate 7,228 of DRPV01000265.1, read as the reverse complement.
GCGATGAACTGACCGTTAATGGCCTGATAGCTTGCCTGATAGAAGGTCAGGCCGGCATATTGTAAGGGATCATTTACCACAATTGATTTTCTTTTAACTATTTTGCCGTTTTGCTGAATGATTAAATCAGAACGGAATTCCTTGGGCATACCAGTATCATAATAAGTGAGCTGGAATTTATTACATTTAACGGTGAAGCCCAGTGGGATGGGGGGATGCTCCGGGGTTGACCGGTAGACGACATCGGTACTGCTGCCCTCCGGAATCATTACACTGGCCTTGTAACCGTAAAACTTCCCCACCAGCGCCCCGACAAAAATTAACAGGATGCTGACATGAACCACGATTACCCCAAGTCTGGTCCAGGAGCCTTTCTGGGAGAAGAGCAGGGTGCCGCCCTCTACCTGGCGTTGATTGGTCTTCCAACCCGCGTCGGCCATAATAGTCTGAACCTCGCTGACGGCCTCCTGGGTTTTACTGCCGGCACTAAAGACCCGCCGCATCCCCATTTTTCGTAAGCGGTCAAGCTTGGTGTTCAGGTTATCCATGGTGGCTAATTTCCATAGATGGGGGAAGCGGTCAATGGTACAGATGGTAAGGTTCATGGCAAAAAGGGCCAGCAGGCCTAAAAACCACCATGAATCATACATGTTGGGGATGTCAAGCAGTTGGAAAAATTTAGCGGTACCAGGGCCGTAAAGCTCTACATAACGGCTCATAGTTGCATTTTGGGGTATGATGGTGCCGATAATGGAGGCCCCTGCCAGGGTAAACAGGCAGAAAAGGGCCAGCTTGACGGAGGTGAAGAATTTCCAGATTGGGTTACTCTTTTTCTTAGTCATAGTTATTTTCAGGGCAATTAAATCATTAGTGGTAGAATATTAACCAATAACATCTATGTTCATTGCCCGGCCCAACGGGAAAGAACATGGTCTCGGCCAAAAAAAAACCTGCTGTTTGAGGCAGGTTCTTCATATATTAAAACGTTTTTTAAAAAATTCAATTTTTTAATATCATATTTATCCCATTTCTTCGAGCAGACGGTCAATATCGTCCTGACTGGCTTCACCGGAACCGGCATCCTCATCGTCAATCTCTTCAGGTTCCGGGGTGAGTTCTTCTTTCAGGCTGCTGCTTTCCTGGCTGGTAAAATTATCTGCCGCCTTGTGAGCCTGAGCCAGCCCCTCTGCGGGAGTGAGAGCTGGGGTCTCTTCTTTAATATCCTGTAATGCCTTAATTAATACGGCAATCCTTTTTAATGGCAGACCGATAAATTTACCGGCTACGGCGGCGGTTTTTCTAATCTCTTGGGCGTCATAGCTGATGCTGGCCGCTATATTAATGGCATCTCCAATGGCCTCAGTCATGTCTGACCCGTCTCCAGCCGAAGGTGAAAGATTAATGGCCGTTAGTTTTTCTTTTATCAGGTTTAATAACTTGGTGTTGTCCACAGGCTCCTTGCTCTTTGCTGCCGGGGCGGAAACCGTCGCCTCTTCAGTTGGCGGAACCTCAAGGGGCAGAAATTGATCCAGGAAAATATCCGCCTGTTGTTGATCCATTTTTTTTAAGAGATTAGCGGTTTTTTTGTCAGAACAGGAGCCGAGCAGGCTGCTGAATATATCGCTCATGGGGAACGAGAGAAAACCATCGTCCTCTTTCAGGGAGGCGGCCCGTGGACTGATGAGATCATAAAATTTATTTTTGTCGAAGATTTCTTCAGCCTTGGCCCTGGCCTTCTGGACATGCTCCTTTACCGTCTCATTGGTACAGAGTTCATATATGGTTTGGAAAACGGCATCAAAATTAAACAGGTAGCGGGTAATTGTGGTCGTTGAAGCCAGGGCCTCGCCCCCGGCGTTATTAATCATGGAGATAATTTTCTTGATGGCGGCGGCAGAGTCATTAGCGCTCTCAGAACTGGCGGCAACGGGGTTTATAGTCCTCAGGACTTCCTGGAGCTCATTGGCCATTTCGGATAGATCCTGCAGGCCGTTCAGGGTGGCATCCCAACTTTCCGGGGCTTCAGCCTCAGGTTGTTTTAGTTCATCGCCGATGCTGGTGAGCACCTGTTGGTAGTAATCATCTTTGTAAGGGGCGGATATCGGCGCTGTCTCTGCAGGAGCCGCCGGTGCAGGGGGAGCGGCGGGGGGGGCTGGGCTGTAACTGCCGGTTCTGGCTGGGGGGGGGCAGGTGCTTTCTCAACCTCGATTATTTTTTCTATCACCTTGGTTGTACTGGGCGTATCTGCCGAAATCACTTTGATATTATAGACAATATCCTTGGTGGGTATTCTAAAAAAACCGCTGCAGATCTCCAGAGTTACTTCTGGTATGGTTTTTTGTGTCTCTTGTGTCATAACTGTCTCCAACTATCCCGCTTCTAATTTATCTGCTTTGGTAACCATTCAGCCTCTTGGTTCTCGTCATGTAAACGACCGGTAAACCGTACTCCCAACTCAAACTGCTTTTTATCCGGCGTGGAGGAACACCACATGACGGCTCCCAAGGCCTTGAGGATACCTTCATCATTATTGCTGCCTGTCCACAGCCAGTTTCGGTCAGCGGCCCGCCAGCCTTTAAAGGTCAGTTCTAAAATAAGCTGGGTGCCTTTGTCAAGTGACTCAGCGGCCAGAAACCGGACGCCGCCGCCGCTGAAATCACATAATTTCCCCTGCCGTCTGCCGGTTAAGAGGGGCAGTTCTTCAAAGAGGCAGTAAGAGATTACCGCCTCTTTGTGCAGACGTTCGTGTGAACGGCGTTCCTTGAAAAAATCATTCATGCTGGTTGTCATAAGCCTTTTCTCTGCTGGTCAATTTATGGAGTGATTACTCATTCGTCATGGGGGAATTATGTCTCTCTCTGTTATTGTAGACATATACGAATGAAAAAATCAATGTATCTATTCAGCCAAGGCAACAAATTGCCCTGAACTGTGAAGTGTAACCGTTCAGGAAAGCGAAGACTCCGAGATGGGGTGCAGCTGAATGGTTACAAATCAATAAGGATTATGCTTGTTGACTGTTGGCTGGGGCCGATTCGGCCGGCTGGGCCGGGATATTATTAATATGAAACCGCTGCTGAATTTTGCGGAGCGATACCATCTGGCCATGACGGGCGGCGGGGGTCAGAAAGGATTTTAATTTACGCTCTAATACCCTGGGGTTTAATTCACTCTCAATGGCGATTACACCCTCCATGATAATTTTTTGGAGCAGAAGCTCCCGGTTGGTGTGTTCCCTGACATTGGCGGCAAAGGGCAGAAAAAAGAAATTAGCAAAGACAATACCATATAGGGTGGAGGTCAGGGCGATGGGAACGGTGGCCAAAATAGTCTGGGTATCGCCAACTCCGGCTAACATGCTTATAAGGCCAACGACGCTTCCCACTAATCCGAAGGCTGGGCAGAAATCAGCAATATTTCTCAAAGCCTGCTCACATGCCTCGCGGCGGTGTTGAAAAAAACGCATCTCTCCGGTTAGAAGACTGCGGATTTCTTGGCCGCAATAACCGTCAACCAGCAGGCCCAGTGCTCCGCGTAGAAAGAGGATTGATGATTCCTTTTCGTCTTTCTGCAGGGAAATCAGACCCTCAAATTTACTCTTTACCGCCAGGTTTACTAAAATTTCAACAATATCTTTGGGTTCTTTAGGCCTCTTGGTGTAGGCGGAAATGATGACTTTACTGATAATCCGCAGTCGTTCTAAGCGATAGCTGATGAGAGCGGCGGCTCCGGCTCCACCAATGACGATGAACAGGCCGGATAAGTTAACGTAAAGAGCAATATTGCCATGCAGAGTGAAGCCAATGGTAAAGATGACAATACATATGGTCAGACCGATAATATTTTTTGTGGGCATGGCGTTTTTATGGTGAATGTTTGCTGTCAGGGGTCAGATTTTCGGCATTGCCGTAGAATGAGCGTGGTTTTGGGCCTGGCCGGGAAATAATTATTTCCACCCGCCGATTAAGGGCTCGGTGAGCGGCGTTGTCGTTTTTTGCTATGGGGTTAAAGCTGGCTTGTCCTGAAATACTGATCTTATTCGGCTGCAGGCCGATGGTGGAGACCAGGAAGCGGGCCACTGCCGCGGCCCGGGATGCGGAAAGCTCCCAGTTGCTGGGGAATTGGCTGGAGTGAATGGGATTATTGTCCGTGTGGCCGATTATATTAATATGATAAGGGGTGTAGGCCAGGAGCGAAGCCATTTTCTGCAGTGATATTCTGGCGGCCGGTTTGAGCTTGGCCTGGCCGGGGTCGAATAATAGATCGCCGGTGAGGATTATTTTTATGCTCTGATCCGGGGTGAGGTTAATGGCCGCAAAGTTACGGAGTTTATTCTTTTTTATAAAGATTTTACTGAAATCGTACATTCTGGCCACAGACTGTCTCACCTGCTGTTGTGACCTGCCGCCCCCTGTGTCTTCGCCGACTCCGCTGGGGGGCAGCGGGCCGCCGGCGGATTTTATGACAGCCTGGTGGCCACTGTTGCTGCGGCTTAAAAAATCATGGCCCGAATTCTTATAGGCAAACATAATGAGAAAGAGGATGAACATGGTCATCATTAAGTCAGCCCAGCCTACCGACCAGTGGACATTATACAGGGGACGGCTGCCGCGTTGGAACAGGCTGGCATCATCCTCTTCCGCCCACCAGGAGGATAGGTCTTCCGGTGCGTTCAGATCGCTTAATTTTAAATACCGGCTTTTAAGAGGGCTCTTCTTCTGCCCCCCTGTCTCTTGGTTGTCCATGTCTTTCTCGTTATACAGGGATATTTATTTATTATATCGGCAGATTAGGGCTTAACGTTAATATTACTTATTTCAGGAAGGGGAGCAGGGCCTTGAATTCTCTGGTACCCGCCTTGCGCAGAAGTTCGTAAATGACCATTTCCGTATTAACAATCTCCCCGCTGATCTGCTTAATGCGTTGCAGGCCGCTGTGATTATTGGCAGCGGTTCTTGAGGAAACCGCATCGGCTGGAACCAGCATTCGGTAACCGGCCAGCAGGCCGCCCAAGACTGTTTGATAAATACAGATATGGGTTTCCACGCCGCAGATAATGAGGCTTTTAATGCCGGGGGGCAGACTGGCCAGGGCCGTTGTAAAGTTCTGACTACCGAAGCAGGAGAACTCCAGTTTATCTATTGGCGCTTCAGTTAACTCTGCCTTGATCGGAGGCGGAAAGTCCCCGATGCGGGCTGCGTACTGAGTGGTACTCAAGATTGGCATTTTGAGGACACGGGCCGCTTTAAGTAAGAGAATGGTATTGTCGATTACCCGTTGTTTTTCATTGATTACTTTTATCAGCTGTTCCTGGATATCCACCACCAGTAATGCTGAGTTCCGTGGGGTTAAGAAACAAGGTGCCATCTGCTTTTCTCCTTATTAGTTGGTAATTTCTATTATTTAATTTATAGTAAAAAACATGACTATCATACTTATAGTCTGCGCTGGACGCAGGTGGATTTTACATCTGAGCGAATAAAAATCATACTAAATTGACAGGACTATTCATTAAGTGGATATTCAAAATTATAACAATAATATATGATGCTCTGGTAAAAAGTCCACATTTGGCAATTTTGCCATAGGTAACCCCTTGAAATTGTTAGGGGCAGAATTAGACCTTTCGACTTTTTACGATAGCATCATATATGATGCTCTGGTAAAAAGTCCACATTTGGCAATTTTACCATAGGTAACTCCTTGAAATCATTAGGGGGCAGAATTAGACCTTTCGACTTTTTACGATAGCATCATATATAATAGATTAAATTGGGAAGTAATTACCTCTCTATACCAAAATGAGAAAATGAGGAGATTGGGAACATGAAAAAATTTGTGAAAATTATCGGGGTATTGGCGGTATTATTAGTTATTGTGGTGGTTGGACTCAATATTTTTGTGAAATCATATCTCACCGATGCCCGCATAAAGGCGCTGGTGGTGCCGCCGGCGGAAAAGGCTTTGGGGCGGCGGGTGACTGTCGGCGGTATTAAGGTCAGTCTGTTCAGCGGCATAACCATCAATAATTTCGCGGTGAAGGAACAGGATGGTCAGACTGACTTTATCCATGCCCGGGCCTTTAAAATCAGCTATGATCTCATGCCCCTGCTGCGTAAAAAATTGCGGGTCAGTGAAATTTTATTAGATTCGCCGAATATTAAGGTGATACGTAATCGTGACGGGAGTTTTAATTTTTCCTCCATGATTCCTGAGAAAAAAACGGGAAAAACTGAAAAAACCGTCGCTCAGCCTGAAAAGACCGTCAGCGGAGAGGCTGTCGCCCTGCCTCTGGCCCTGACGGTAGACAGGATAAGGGTTGTTGACGCGGTGGTGACGGTGCGGGACGCCAAAAAGGAGCTGCCGGATACGGACGTCAAGGCCAATCTGACCATGCGGGTTAAGCTGGGGCGTGAGTTTGATTTAAGCAAGATAGATTATCGCGGCAAACTCAACATGCAGGTTAAGGCTCTGTATGGCAGGCTTGCGCCTCAGGCCGATTTCAAGGTTAACTTTACTCCCCGGCAGCTGGTATATGCCGTTCAGGCTCAATTGGATAAGGAAAAAGTTGAATTAAAGGGGCAGGTTGATAATTATCTCCAACGACCTGATATTCTCTTGAACATTACCAGTAAGCAGCTTGATCTTGATTATCTTGCCGGTCTTGCGGCGGCCCTGCCCAAGGCGGCCGAGGCCGCGCCCAAACCGGTGCAGGCTGTTTCTCAGTCCGGACGGCAAGTGGCCATTGCCGCCGGCCTGCCGCCGCTCTCCGCCCATGGGGTAATTAAGATTAACCAGGCACTTTATAAGAAATTAACTATTAATAATTTTGTCCTGCCCTTTGAATTTAAAAATGGCATATTAAATATTAAGGAGATGAAGGCAGAGGCGGCGGGCGGCCAGGTGGTAGATAATCTGCGGCTGGATCTCAATAAAATCAATCCGGTTTACAGCGGTAATATGAAGTTGTCGGCGCTGATGATTGACAAACTGGGGCAGGGGCTGGGACAGTCCTTTGGCAACATGATTAAGGGGCGCCTGCAGTCAGCTATTAAATTTTCCGGGGCCGGCTTTAAGGCGGCAGCGGTTAAACGGTCGTTAAGTGCCGTGGCGGATTATAGTCTGACGGATGGAGTTATTCAGCAGAGCCCCGTGACAGAGGCGGTTGCCGCTCTGCTTGGCCTGCCGGAACTTAAGACCATTGCCTTTAAGAATATGGGCGGCAAGA
>DRPV01000264.1 GCA_011330685.1 Desulfobacterales bacterium | reverse complement strand
CCGGGCAAAGATGAGATAACGGCATGGCTGAAATAGACGACGCCCCTCTCCAGCGCCAGATAAAAATAGGCCGGGCCACCATTGGTCTGGTCGGCCTTGATGTGGCCCTGAACCGGCTCATGCAAGAGAACCTAAACCGGGAAACGGCCATTGACGAGCTATTCAAGGCCGTGGCCGCCCGGAACTATATCCCCGCCGGGATGGCGGATAAATACCGACAGGCCCTGGCTCAAGAATATGACCGGCTCAAAGCCGGCCTACGGGAGAATGATGACCAGAAAACTCTGACCATCAGAATATTAGGATCGGGCTGCGTAAGCTGTAATAACCTCCAGAAGCTGATTATTGAGATAATGGCCCGCCTGCGGGTGGCCGCCGATATATTCCAGGTTCACGACTTGGATGAGATTGGCCGCTACGGAGTTATGCAGACCCCGGCCCTGATTATAAACGGACGGCTTAAATCAGCCGGCCGCCTGCCCTCCAGTTCCCAAATTGAAGAATGGTTACGACAGGAAATGGACAAATAAACGTAACCATTCAGCTGCACCCCCTCTCAGAGTCTACGCTCCGCTTACCTCAATAGTTACCAATTAAGCTAACTACTCGCCCTAAATTTACATTAATGTCAATAACCATCGGACTTGTAACTGTTAGCAGGAAACCTTGAATATAACTTGTATTTTTACTACTTGCTTTGTAGTATATTTTCTTAATTTGTAAGTAACTATTCAGTCACTCCATCTATTTACCACCGGCTTGGAAATAGTTACAGACATCCAGCGCGACTTGTTGCGCCGGCAAAGATTTTTTGTGCAAATAACACGGTGTGAGGTAATCGAACCATGAAGAATGAAAACATGGTCAGTCAATCACATTTCAATATGCCTGAGTCCAACATGACTTCCAGCCTGGAGTCCCCCTCTTTGCCTGCTTCATATGGCAAAACCAGTATTTTTTTAATGACTGTCGGCCCATATTCCGCCCATCTCATCTGGGAAGTCGATACCGCTGACCTGAGCAGACTAAACCAAAAGGGCTGCCGGCCGCTTATCAAACTGCATGACATTGCCGAAAGTTCTTCTCAGGCCTATAACACCCGCACCTCATTTGAAATTGAGATCAATATAGATGACAAAAAGGGCTATATCACCCTGCCGAAGGCCGGCAGGACATATTCCGCTGAATTAGGCTTTAAAAACGCAGCCGGCCATTTTTCCACCCTTGCCCGGTCAAACTCAGCCGAAGCCCCCCGCGACACACCGGCAGCAAAGCCTTACCCTGACAATAAATCCGCGGACATGCCGGGGGCACCCGAAACGGCCGGCCCGGCGCACCAGATTCCCGCTGATCATATCACGGCAGCAGAGTTCAAAGCCGAACATTTGCACCAGACAATACGGCCTTTAGAGAACAGGGTACGGCCTGACGAAGATGACACCGACAAATATATCAATGCCGTCGAAATCATCAACAATCCTCCCCCCGGAGTCTCATCTTTACCATATATAGAAATTATAGAAATGAAGCCCTCTTTTACGTCTTTGGATTATCCCGGCCACCATGAGGAGCTGCCGCGGGAAATATTTTATCATGGGCATAGTTCCGGCCTGACCGAGCTTAGTGAAAGAAGATTTATTACCGGCATCTCATCCAGATGAACAATACCACCTATAACGGAGGAGCCACCAAGCATGACCGGGGATATCTCGCCCTGGTTCTTCATGCCCACCTGCCTTATGTAAGACATCTTGAATACGACGATGCCCTTGAAGAGCGCTGGCTTTTTGAGGCCATAACCGAAACATACATCCCGCTGCTCCTGTTGTTTGACAAACTCATAGAAGACAAAATAGATTTCCGTCTGACCATGTCTATTTCGCCGCCCCTGGCCGCGATGCTGGAAGATTCATTACTGAAATCGCGCTATTTAAAACGACTTGAATGCTTAATCGAATTATCCCGGCACGAGATAAGCAGAACCAGAAGACAGCCGGAGTTTCACGCCTTAGCGCTCTTTTATCAGCAGCATTTAATGAAGACACATAATGCCTTCCTGAAGCGTTATAACAAAAATCTGGTACAGGCCTTTAAAAGATTACAGGATCTTGGCCGGATTGAAATTATCGCCTCAGCCGCCACCCATGGCTACCTGCCCCTGCTCGCGGCTAACTCATCCACCGTGCGCGCCCAGATCCGGATTGGCACCGCCTACTATCAACAGCTTTTCGACCGCGCCCCGCAAGGTTTCTGGCTGCCGGAGTGCGGCTACTGCTCGGCAATTGACAAATTACTTGCCGAACAAGACATCTGCTATACTATTTTAGAAACCCACGGTCTGACACGCTCCAGGCCCCAGCCGAAATACGGCGTATTTGCCCCCATCTCCTGCCCGGCCGGGACTATCGCTTTTGGCCGTGATCCCGAAGCATCGCGACAGGTCTGGAGTTCGGAGAGCGGTTACCCCGGTGATTATGATTACCGGGAATTCTACCGTGATATTGCCTATGATCTTGATTATGAATATATTAGGCCATACATCCATCGTGACGGCGTCCGCACGGATACCGGCTTTAAATATTACCGGATTACCGGCGATACGACTCAAAAAGAGGTTTATATACCAGAGGCCGCGCGCCGGAAAGCGGCCCGGCATGCCGCACATTTTATGACCGGCCGCCTCAAGCAGATTGAATACTTAAATACCGTCATGGATCGGCCGCCGATAATTGTGGCGCCCTACGATGCCGAACTGTTTGGTCACTGGTGGTTTGAAGGGCCAATATGGCTTGATTCCCTTATCAGACAGATCAAACAGTCAGATAAAATCAAACTTGTCACGTTGTCCGAATATCTCGCTGAATACCCCGGGCAGCAGACAGCCGCGGCATCCGCTTCCAGCTGGGGGCACAACGGCTCACACGAAACCTGGCTTAATGACCGCAATGACTGGATTTACCCCCACCTGCACCATGGCGCCGAGGTAATGGAGAGCCTGGCTCATAACCACCCTCAGGCTGACGGCCTGACCTTGAGGGCGCTTAAACAGGCGGCCCGGGAATTACTCCTTGCCCAGGCAAGTGACTGGGCCTTTATGATGAACTCTGGAACAATGCCGGATTACGCGGCCCGCAGACTCAATACCCACCTCAGCCAGCTGCGCCGCCTTGAAAGAGAAATCGATAATCAAGCAATAGATGAGAGATGGCTGTCGATGATAGAATACCGGAACAATATTTTCCCGCGCGTGGACTATCGCGCCTTCGGCTGAAAAGTAACCGTTCACCTGCACCCCATCTCGGAGTCTGCGCTTACCTGAACGGTTACGCTGAAAAGGCGCGACGAGCTAAGCGCTCCACGAACACCCCTTGAGGGTGACTCTCATATAACACTCTGATGATAAAAAGGGTTAACCGTATGTATATCATAATGGTAACTTCAGAAT
>DRPV01000263.1 GCA_011330685.1 Desulfobacterales bacterium | reverse complement strand
TTGAGAGATAAGCCCCCGCCGCTCATAGTATCGTATTGTCTCTACGCCGACTCCGGCCTCCTTAGCTAATTTACCAATGGTTAGATTATTCATATTATTCCCCTTGTTGATTCCAATATAATCCCCGTACCATACTACGGAGTCAAGGTTTTTTTAGAACACAGGATTTCAGCCATTTCTCGCTGAAATGACACGACAAATTCATTAAATCACCTCTGTAATTTGGATATTCGGATAGTATAAGAACAACTGACACCCTTTTATTACGCTTCTCCTTCTCCTGTTTCAGCGCCGACTCATGTTTTTCTCCATACCGGAATCCGAGCCTTACCTCAACCCGCTAATTACTCATTACAAAAAACACAAAAAAGTAATTCCTCCAAGAGGAGCTAAAAAAGTAAACTTTTTTTATTGACACAATATAAATCGTAATTATTTTGCAGACAGAGGAAATAACCCGGAAATAAATAATAAAACTGTAACCGTTAAGGGCAATTTGTTGCCTTGGCTGAATGGTTACATAAAACTCAACCGAGGAGGTCAGTTATGGACATCAAAAAACTTGCTCCATGGAACTGGTTCAAAAAGGAAGAAGAGGAATCTGCCGCTAATGTTCCAGTACGGCGAAGCGGGCAAACTGTTTCTCCGGAGGACAGGTCGCTGCATCCCGTTCTTCAGCTCCGTCGCGAAATGGATCGACTCTTTGAGAACACCTTTCGCGGGGTGGGGCTGGCGCCCTTCAACACCGATTTTTTTACGCCGCTTACCTCTTCCGGATTGCTGAAGCCGCAGGTGGATATTGCCGCGACTGATAATGAATACACTATTACCGTGGAAGTACCGGGGGTGAGCGAAAAAGACGTAACCATCGAAATCGCCGACAATAACATGATTATCCGGGGTGAAAAGAAGCAGGAAAAAGAGGAAAAAGATAAAAATTACTACCGCATTGAGCGTTCTTACGGCTCTTTCCAGCGGCTTTTATCCATGCCGGAAGACGCTGATCAGGACAATATCAAGGCAAAATTCAAGAGCGGCGTACTTACCATCAAAATGCCCCGTAAGGATGTGCCGAAAAGCGGCGTAAAACGGGTTGAGATTAAATAATCTCTAAGAACCGCTTCAGCGTCGGAACATTCCGGCACTGAAGCCTGTGACAGTTGCTCTTCAATAATTTAACGCGAATCAAGCAGCGATAAAAAAACGATTTTCCCTGCCGGACAAAAAAGGGGGATGTCATGAATAGTCTTAAAAAAATGATAGGAAATAAAAAAGTACTTACAGGATTGCTGATTATTCTCTTTATTGTTTCAACAATACAGGGTGTTTTCCTTGTAAAAATGTATCGTTCGGCCCACCAGGGCTTGTCGGAAGATGAAATAGTCCAGACATTCAATAAAGATTTCAGCCCGAAGGGTGATTTTCTAAAACCCTTTAATCAACAGCCCTGGAATCCCGTTACTGAATTCCAAAATATGCGCCGCCAAATGAACCGGATGTTGGACGACTCTTACAATCGCTTCCGCCTCAGTCCCTTGTGGGATAATGGTTCAAACGATATCTTTCTGCCCCCGACTGACATTTTGGATAAAAAAGGCGACTATGTAATAAAAATGAATATACCGGGATCAGATAGAACTAAAATCGAAACAAATGTTAAGGGTGATATTCTAACCGTAAAGGCAAAAACAGAGAGTTACAAAAAAAGCGGTAAAGGTGAAAAATACCTGCGCATGGAACGGGACACGGGGATCTTTGAGCGCTCCATTTCCCTCCCTGGCCCAGTGAGGGGTGCCGCCATGAAGACAGAATACAAGAACGGCGTCTTAACAATTATCCTGCCCAAAGCAAATGGTTAGGTAATAATGATTATGGGTTACTGCCCCAAAACCGTTAAAAAGCGCGCCCCGTAACGCTCCAGCTTGTATGCGCCGACCCCTGTGACACTGAGCATTTCAGCGTCATTTTGGGGGCGGGAGGCGGCCATCTCGGCTAAGCTGGCATCACTGAACACCACAAAGGGCGGCACGTTGTCCTCGTCGGCTATCTGCTTGCGTAACTTTCGTAATTGCTCAAAAAGTTCGGCATCGTAGTCAAAGGCTCCCAGGGGCTTTGGCTTTTCCTTTCTGGCCGCGGCCCGGATTCTGGGTTCCGGCATGTTCAGGCTTATCTCGCCTCTGAGCAGAGGCCCGGATTCCTTAGTCAGAGACAAGACGGAATAATTAGCAATATCCTGCAAGAGATAGCCTTGATTAATTAGATGCCGAAGAAGGGCGCTCCAGAAGTCACGCGGCCTGTCCTCGCCAATCCCGTAGGTTGAGAGCCGGTTGTGACCCAGTTGCAGCAGACGTTTCCCCTTTGAGCCCCGCAGAACATCGATTACATGGCCAATACCGAAACGCTGTCCCACTCGATAGACGCAGGACAGGGCCTTGCGGGCCTCTTCGGTGACCTCAATCTGGCGGGGTGGATTGAGACATATGTCGCAGTTAGCGCAGGGCTTGGCCAGTTTATCGCCGAAATAGGCCAGCAGAATCTGCCTTCTACAGCTCTGGGCCTCACCAAAGGCCACCATACTGTTCAATTTATGGAGTTCAATGCGTTTACGCTCCTGATTCCGCCCCTTTTCGATGAGGCTCCGGGCAATGGCAATATCACCATAGCCGAAAAGCAGCAGAGCCTCGGCGTTCAGGCCGTCCCGCCCGGCCCGGCCGGTCTCCTGATAATAACTTTCGATATTTTTGGGCAGATCATAATGAACTACAAAACGGACGTTGGATTTGTCTATCCCCATACCAAAGGCGACGGTGGCCACCACCACCTGAATATCATCGTGCTGAAAAGCATCCTGTACCTCCTGGCGTTTCACGTCACTCAGCCCGGCATGATAGGCATCGGCAGCAATCCCGGCCTGAACAAGATCCTTGGCAATGGCCTCCACCCGCTTACGGCTTAAGGCATAGACAATACCCGACTCGTCCCTGTGCTCAGCCAAAAAATTCTTCAGCTGAGCTGCGGGCCTGGTCTTATCAACCACGGTATAGCGAATATTGGGCCGGTCAAATCCGGTAACAAAAACGCGGGCCTCAGGCAGATTAAGCCCCTTTAAAATATCCTTTCTGGTGTGCGGTTCCGCGGTGGCAGTCAGGGCGATAACCGGCGGTTCGGGCAATAATTCCCGCAGGCGGCCAAGCTGCTGATATTCCGGTCTGAAATCATGCCCCCATTGCGACACGCAATGGGCCTCATCAATGGCAAAAAGGGCAATCTTAATTCCCTGCAGGCGCTCAATAAACGAGGCACTCATCAGGCGCTCGGGGGCGACATAAAGCAGGTCAAGGGCGTTATCATGGAGACGGGCCAGGGTTTGACGGGCCTCGGCCCCGTTGAGCGAAGAATTATAGCAGGCGGCCCGCACCCCGTTGGCGCACAGGGCGTCCACCTGATCCTTCATCAGAGAGATAAGGGGTGAGACCACAATGGCCACCCCGTCCCGCAGCAGGGCCGGGACTTGAAAACAAAGGGACTTACCACCGCCGGTGGGCATGAGAACAAAGAGATCGTCTCCAGCAGCCAGGCTCTCGATAATTTCCAGCTGATAAGGGCGAAACTCCTTGTAGCCAAAGACCTGGTCAAGTATTTCGTGAGGGGTTCTATTCATTTTATTGATTTTTTGTTTTCTGGTACTATTTTTTCGTAAGCGATCAATTAACCACACCCAACTTCATATACCCCCCTAACTGTAAGCGTTTCAGGGACGCCGCCATGTGCACGTTCCAAGCCCGCGACTACATCGGTATATCGCGGGCTTGGAACGTGTGCAGGGTGGTGTTCATGGAGCGCTTACGTTTTTTCAACCCAGGAGTTTTCCCAGACCGGAGGCCCGGCGGGTACGGCGGCGCACCGCCGCCGATAAAAGCTCCGGGCGGCAGCCGATGAGGGTAAATTTTTCTCTGGCTCTGGTGATGCCGGTATAGATGAGTTCTCTGGTCAAAAGCGGGCTGTCGTACTCCGGCAGGGCCATTACCGTGTGCTCGAACTCCGAGCCCTGAGATTTATGAACGGTCATGGCATAGACGGTTTCCACCTCCGACAGACGAGCCGGGCTGATCTTTTTCAGCTCCCCGGAGGCGGCTTGGAACACCACCCGCAGGCCGCCGTCTTCACTACCCGCGGCATCGGCCGGTATGGTTAGACCAATATCGCCGTTCATCAGTCCCAGACTGTAATCATTCCTGGTCACCAAAACTGGACGCCCGACATACCAGCCCTCGGAAGCGGCAATAAGTCCGGCCTGATATAAAATCATGGCGGTGAGATGATTCAGACCTTCCACGCCCCACGCCCCATGGCGGGCCGGAGTGAGGAGCTGAAAATGATTAAAGGCCTCTAAAAGCCGGCGGCACCAAGGGTCATTTTTGCCCTCCGGCCCCTGGCGGTAAAGCTCCAGAAAGGGGCGATAACCAGTCAGGATAAGGGCCGCCAGCCTCTCATCCGCCGGACTCGCCGACTTTAAACGCAAACGGTTGATATCGGTATAATCATGCCAGACGTTCTCCACCCGCTCCTGGTCACCGGCGTTGACGGCCGCCGCCAGGGCTCCTATCCCGCTTTGGGGGCCAAAACGATGACTGTGACGAAGAATGACAATATGCTGATCAATTTCACCACCCTCCCCGGCGGCCTCCCGCAGCGCGTAGCCGGTATTTTTCTCTAACCAGGCAAAAGTCTCCGCCCTATACCCCGGCCGCTCCGCTCGTCGGCAAAGATCACCAAGTACCGAGCCCGCCTCCACCGAGGCCAATTGATCCTTATCACCAAGGAGAATAAGAGCGGCCTTCTCAGGAAGAGCCGCCATAACCGCCGCCATCATCTCCATATCCACCATGGAGGCCTCATCCACCACGAGAAGGTCAATATGCAATTTACAAAGGGCGTTATGAGTAAATTGTCCGCTGCCGGGTCGGCGGCCCAGCAGACGATGCAGGGTAGTGACCTCCTCCGGCACCAGGGCACGCAGCTCCTCCGGCAGCCGGGCGGCGGCCTGCCGGATGGACTCAGTAAGGCGGGCCGCCGCCTTGCCGGTGGGAGCGGCCAAGGCAATACGCAAGATCCGCCCCTGGTCAGCGGCCAGCCCGGCAAGGAGGGCGATAATCTGGACAACGGTAGTCGTTTTACCGGTTCCAGGGCCGCCGGAGACCACGGTAAAGGCACTGCGGGCGGCAAGAGCCGCGGCCACACTCTGCCAATGGACAT
>DRPV01000262.1 GCA_011330685.1 Desulfobacterales bacterium | reverse complement strand
GGTTAGAATATTTAACCCGCCGCTTAACGGCTCTTTTCCTCATCCCATGGCGATGTAGCTCAGATGGTTAGAGCATACGGCTCATATCCGTAGTGTCCGGGGTTCAATTCCCTGCATCGCCACCAGAATACAACATAACTCGTTGATTTTATTTCGAGTTATTCTCATAAAAAAGCTTCCGGTTTGATACTAGTACACAAGCTGGAGGCTTTTTTTATGCGTACCCCCCCCCAACATTTGTTAACGAACTCATTTGGAATCTTTTATTTTCGTATGCAAATGCCAGTACACTTGCAAAAAAACTTAAAAAAAGAGAACTAAAAATAAGCCCTACGTACAACCAACTTGTATGATCTCAAAGGTTGGCAATATCAGCGCTATATAAAAAAATGACGAACCCGCCACGCCATGGTAAGATGAGCAAGTCGGCTTATACTTCTTTGCATTTTGAAGCAAGAGAACAGTGTCTCTTCCACCAGCCTGATTTGCTATTATAATCGTAACTACTACAGTGTTGACAGTAAAGTGGTCGACATAACTAACTGTAACGGTACGGGCCTCTACCGAACATATCCAGATGGTCAGTAATGGGGAAAATTTGGCGAACCATTACTTGGGGATTCTCGAACACAAGCCAGGAGGACTGCGGGAGAGATCCCCTTTAAAGATTGGCCTTTACCGTCACTGACCGCCTTAATGAAGCCACCTAAAAGCGGTCATTATAGGGCTTCGGAAATGGTTAATTAGCAGCCTTTTTTGCCTTGTTTTCAATGCTGTTTTTTGAGATACGAATAGGGATTGAGGGCTCAATAGCTTTTCCCGTCTAAAATACTCCTATAAGCTCCGTGTCTGAGGCGATCCAGGGGGGAGAGAGCAACAAGGATTTTATTAGGAAAGGCTTGCCCCCTATGTTAGGATGGCTGTCGTCTAAGATTTTCATGAGAACGGTGGTCATATACTGCGTAGCAATAAATAAACCGATTGCACCATTCGTTTGTTTCATGATAATGGATTGGGGCCATACTTCCTGTTTAAATCTATTGGCAAAAGCGGAAGACAAAGGGTGTAATCGACTAAAGTGTAGTATCTAGGTGATAGGTATCGGCGAGAATACATATTTCCTTTGTTAGCTTTCGAACTCTATGGTGCTAACCCCCTATAAGAAAATGTTCTCAGTCCTCTGTTCTTATAATCTTTTATGTATAATTACCTGGATTTCTTTATGACCCAACCGGCAAAACTACAATCAAGCGCACCTATCAAAAAAATTGACAATGAAACCGATTCGCCAACTCAGCGTATTGAATCAAGGCGGACTGATGAATTAGTCATTGCTTTGTGCGGTGCCGTTGGGTCTGGTGTATCAACTCTCAGTAAAAAAGTCGATACCATTTTAAAAGCAAAGGGGTACACAACTAGCTACATTAAAATCAGCGAACTTATAGGGACAACACTCAAGAAGAAACCCGTAGAAGGGGATAGTTTCAAACGTACTCAAACTTTGCAGGATCAAGGCAACCAATTAAGGGAAGACCATGGTAGCGATATCCTTGCTCAACTCGTTATCAAGGAAATTGCGGGGCAGAGAAATGAACAACTTCAGGATGAGGATGAAAGTTCTGACAAGATTGTAGAGAAAACACTTACCCGTAGAAGATACGCAACAATTATAGATAGTTTAAAAAATCCTTATGAGGTTGAGTTGTTAAAAAAAGTTTATGGGAATATGTTTCATATCTTTGGAGTGTTATGCAATGATGTCCAAAGAAAAGAACGTCTCCAAGCTAAAAGTATGACTGATTCACAAGCTGTGCAATTAATGGAACGAGATAAGAATGAAAAAGAGAGTTTTGGACAACAATTGTTAAAAACTTTACAGCATGCCGATTTCTTTATAAGAAATAACAGGCCCAATACAAACAGTTTAGATAAACCTATTAGTCGATTTGTTGATCTGATGCTTGGTCAAAATAACATTACTCCTACCAACAACGAATTTGGAATGTACATTGCTGAGTCAGCGGCTAGGCGCTCTGGTTGTATATCGAGACAAGTAGGAGCCGCTATCCTGACAGAAGGAGGAGATATTGTTTCTACTGGCCGGAATGATGTCCCAAAACCTAGAGGTGGACTTTATGGAGAAGATGATGATGGAGACGATTGTAGGTGCTTTAAAGTATATGATAAAGCTTGTCAGAATGAAAAAAATAAAAAACAAATCTATCAGAGTATAGAGCAAATACTAAAAGAAACATTAGAGGGAGACACCTCCACCGATAAAGTGTCTCAAATTTCTGACAAAATTCAAAACAACAGCGTAATTAAAGATCTTCTTGAATATTCAAGAGCTGTTCATGCAGAAATGGACGCAATCACAAGCGCCGCTAAAATTGGACATTTCCCACTAAAGGAAACTATACTATTTTCGACGACATTCCCTTGTCACCATTGCGCTAGACATATTGTCGCCTCCGGAATTAAAAAAGTTTACTATATAGAGCCATACGAAAAAAGCCTTGCAATAAAACTTCATTCTGACGCCATTGAACTTAACTCAACAGATGGCAGTAATGAATCGAAGAAGGTAATTTTTTCACATTTTGAGGGTGTTGCACCGAAGCAATATCTTAACTTATTTTCTTGCAATAATCGTAAAAAGCAGGGTAGACTACAAGATATAAATTTAACTACTCATAGGCCTACAGCAGCAACTTATCTTGATACGTTTTTAGATTACGAAGCACAGGTAACGAAACTAGTTGATGAAGCGCTTAGTGATAAAGAGGACAAAAACGATGAGTGATATCAAAGACCAAAAGACAACTCCGCGCCAACTATCAATAATTGATTTCTGCAATAACTTGCCTTTGCCTAACCAACAAACATCTCAATTCAAAATTATTCAATTCCCCGAAAGGCAAGTTTCAAAATCTCGAAAGAAAGCGCTTGAGCGAGTTATTGAGCACGCTAAGAGTCTTAACTGGTAATTTGTAATATAGGCAATGAGATGAGGATGAGCGTGACGCTATTTATTACCTGTTGGATAAATTAATATCGTGTTATTACAGATGGTAAGCCAGAAAGAGCAATTTCATACATAGCCACCAGTTTATAGTCCGGTAACATCCGGTTAAATACAAAAAACCCGCTTGACTATAGGCCTTGCGGGTTTTTTGTTGTTCGAGAGCATGATACCCGGAAATGACAACTGTTCAACTTTTAACAACACAGCACAATATCTGCCGAATTCAATCTCCATGCGCTCTTCCACTGATGACAAAATAGCTCTTCTGCGAAATCTGTTTCGGGGAATGGTTGAAATTTTGTAACTATTCAGTAGGGGCAATAAAATCCCCTAAACTCGCAACCGTAACTGCTCAGATGTGTCCCAGGTTCGTACGTTTCGACCTCCGAAACTTACACTGTACGTGAGGAGGGCGAAACGGGCGAAGATGAGGTGCAGCTGAACAGTTACGAAATTTTCCCCATTATCTGGACAGCAAAAGATGGACAGCAGGGTTACTCCCTGCCTGTAAAAATAAGTGGAACAAGATCTAATGCCTGACTGTTACCCCATAACTGCTGATGAATAAAAACAAACACTATATTGCCGAGCAGAAATTCAGGCCCTTAAAGCATCAATTACAAAAGGTGTTCAAGGAGCTGCGGTTCAGTATTCTGGACAATAAACCGCCTGCTGCCACGCAAGTTATCGAGTTTATCCAACTAACCGAAATTATGATAAGTTATCCTGGTTTTGGGGATGAAAATTACGCCGATTTTCTGGCGGCCTGCCGGCAGTTAGGCCGTCTCACCCCCGATACGCCTCTGCCTGTCTGGCGGCAGCATCTTGATGCTGTTGCCGCTCAGCGGAGCCGCTGCCACCAATCTTTCAGGTCATAGCCTGCAGCCCCTTTTTACAATTTCATTTGAAATTTCGCTGGTTTTATTTTAAGCTCACTCCGTTATGAAAAATGATGAACACCTCAACACCTGTGTTACACCGCAGGGTTTCCGTTACGGTATCCACAAGCCTTCTTATCGTGTCGCAAATCTACGCCGGAAAGATTACATTCAAGCCCTGGGCCGGATTGAAGGAGATGGCAGCCTTTATAACGAGAGGAATTTCCCCGCCGCCGAGGTGGCGGTTGACGAGGCCGACTGGATTTACGAAATCCCCAACCCCCTGCCCTTCCGCGGCAGAACCTATATAAGCCGTTCCTGGGCCGAGAACATAGCCGCCGATCCCAAAGCTATAAAGCTGCCGGAGCCGCCGGCGGCATCCATGAGTGAATTCCTTGATAAATGGGGCCGGGACGGCAGCCGGGAAGAGATATTCAAGGAACTGCCGCCGCCCGTGCTTTTAAGCCTCGCCGCCAACTCCACCGACAAGCGGGATTTGATTGTTCTGGCCCGCCTCTGCTGTGCTTTTGTCTTTGCCGCCGACGGTCGGCCTCTGGGGCTGCAATACCGCCGCCGGAACGGCGGCAGCCAAGCCATTATTCACCATCATGACCTCTTTAAAATCCTGGTCAATAATTATTACCTGCCCGATGCCTACAAGGAGGTCATGGTGCTGCGGCCGGGCGCCCAGGGCGGCAGTGAGATTGTCGGTGAGGTAACGGACGGCAGCCATGTCTTTGAATATCTGCGCCGGAACAGTTATATTGCCGGCGGCCATTACGCCGCCAATATGGCAAATGATGCCATCCGCTATCATATCCGTGATTTAAGCCGGGATGATATTCGCGCCCTGCGGCATATATATTATCAACGGAGCTATGTCCGTTTAAGCGCCGAATTAGGGATGCCCGCGGTCAAAAATCGGCAGCCCCTGACGACGGCTGAGCTGGAGGCCCTGCGCCAGGGGATTCAGCAACGGCTGCGGGAGGGGGTCGTACCCACCCTGAATGCCACCATCTGGGGCTGGAATTACGGTTATGGCTGTGCCTCCGACAATTACCGCCTCCACGCCTCGCATCAGATGATTCATCAACAATTCTCCATGCTGCCCGGAGAGATGGAGACGGTGGGCGGCCCGGCCCTGCGGCCTTACGGCTGCGGTGATCTAATCGCTGAGTTTACGGGCCGCTACCAGGCGGTTTACGGCAGCTCATTTTTTGATGACTATTATCAGGCTGTCCGCCGGAACAGCCGTCTGGACGGCCGCCCTGAACTTGATAATTCCCTCATTGTTTATGAGGACGACAGGGTAATCCTTTTTGTTCCCAAGGCCCAGACCTCACAATGGGAATTACAGCTCATGCCCGTGACCGAGGCCGGCAATATCGTCGAGGCGGATCAAGATCTGCGGGAATCGATTGATACGGCGATTTTAACCGCCATGCGGATTTTGACCAAAATGGGCGCCAAAATGATTACCGTCATTGAGTACAGCAAACGCATAGGCAGCGGCGCCAGCGGTCAGCGCCTGCTCTATTCATTTCTACCCAAGCATCCCCAGGCGCCAGGGGCCTTCAGCGAGGCCCAGCTCCGCTGGATAAACGGCCATTATCCGGAGGATTTTGCCCAGGCCTGTAGATCTAAATCCCGCGCCTCTGACACCTGAAAGCCGCTGCCACCGGAGTTTACATAAAAGTCACCCGCCAGGGGTGTTGTGCCTGAGGAATCGGGCATGGATGTTATAAGAATTATACCTTCAACCTTGAATTGACAATGAAAAATCTGAACGGTTATTATGGACAATGGGGCGGAGCCTTTATTCCTGAAGTTCTGCATGAAACCTTCCGGCAATTAAAGGACTTCTATGACAAGGCCCGTCAAGATCCCGCCTTCTGGCAGGAGTACGCTGATCTCATGGCTACCTACTCCTGCCGCCCCACCCCCCTGACGGCGGCAGATAATCTCTCCCGTCATTTCGGCGGCGCCCGTATATTTATCAAGCGGGAAGACCTGAATCATACCGGGGCTCACAAGGCTAATAATGTCATGGGTCAGGGGCTGCTGGTCAAGCGTATGGGCAAGGGCCGGGTTATTGCCGAGACCGGGGCCGGGCAGCATGGGGTGGCAACCGCCACCATGGCCGCCAAATTCGGTTTTAAATGTACCATCTATATGGGTGAAGAGGATGTTATGCGGCAGCGCCCTAATGTCTTCTGGATGGAGAAATTAGGGGCCGAGGTCATACCGGTTACCACCGGTTCCAAGACCCTGAAGGATGCCATTAACGCCGCCTTCCGGGACTGGGTAACCAATATGGATAATACCCATTATTGTTTAGGCACGGCCTGCGGCCCCCATCCCTTCCCGGAGATGGTAGCCTGGTTCCAGTCTATTATCGGTTTAGAGGCAAGAGAGCAGATTGAGCGGCAGTTCGGCAAACCGCCCGCCAGGGTCTATGCCTGTGTGGGCGGCGGCTCCAATGCCTTGGGGATATTCCAGGGCTTTCTTGATCTGCCCGCGGTGGAACTCGTGGGGGTTGAGGCAGGCGGTGAGGGGCTGGAAAGTGGCCGCCACGCCGCCCGTCTGGCCAGCCGGGATGGCAGCCCCGGAGTAGCTCAGGGCTATAAGACCATGTTCTTACAGGATGATGACGGTCAGATGCGCACCACCCATTCCGTCGCCGCCGGGCTGGATTATGTCGGGGTTTCGCCGATTCTTACCGATCTTTGGGAACAGGGCCGGGTACGTTTTGCCTCGGCCACCGATTCCGAGGTCATGGCCGCCCTGGAGCTTACCATGCTTAATGAGGGAATCATCCCGGCCCTGGAATCAAGCCACGCCTTTGTACAGGCCTTTAAGGAGGCCGGTGATATGAGCCCTGATGAGGCCGTTATCATCAATATGTCAGGCCGGGGAGATAAAGACATCTTCACCATCGCCAACGCCTTTAAAGATCCATCCTGGCAGCAGTTTATAATCAACAAGGGGAAAGAATATGAAGCTGAGCGATGAAATAGCCCAGGCCGCCGCCGACAAGGATATCCTGTTAATGACCCATATCGTCTTGGGTTATCCGTCTTTTGAGACCAATAAAGAGGTTATCGCTCAGATGGTGGCCAACGGGGTTGATCTCATTGAGATGCAAATCCCCTTTTCAGAACCAATGGCCGACGGGCCGGTAATTATCAAGGCCAATCAGGATTCCCTGCTGGACGGTACACGGCTGAATGATTGTCTCAATTTTGCCAGGCAGATGACCGAGACGCACGCCATCCCCTTTCTGTTCATGACCTATTATAATATTCTCTTTAAATACGGCATAGAATCTTTCTGCCGGCGGGCGCTGGAGACCGGTATTCGGGGCTTTATCGTCCCCGACCTGCCGCCGGAAGAGGGGGCTGATTATCTCAAATACACCCGGCAATACGGGCTGGCACCCATTCAGATATTCGCCCCCACCAGCACCCCGGAACGGATGCGTTTTCTGGCAGAGGCCGGTGGTGGTTTTATCTATTGCGTGGCCCGGAGGGGGGTAACAGGCACTCAAACCACCTTTGACGAAGAATTTAATAATTATATCGCCCAATGCCGGGCCAGTACCGACATGCCCCTCGCCGTGGGCTTTGGGATCAGCAACCGTGATGATGTCCAGTCCTTAGTCGGCAAAGCAGATATCGCCGTCATCGGCAGCGAGACCATCCGGCTCGTCGACCGGCAGGGAGCGGCGGCCGTCGGCCCATTTATTGCCGGGTTGAGATAAGAGACTGCCGTCTACCGCCTTGCAGGCCATTAAGACTTTGATATAGAATGGGGCAAACGTAAAGCAGGCACCATCCAAAAACGTGACATTGCAAAAACCCTGGGGGCCGGTCTTG
>DRPV01000261.1 GCA_011330685.1 Desulfobacterales bacterium | reverse complement strand
TGTAACCGTTCAGGAAAGCGAAGACTCCGGATGTGCCCCAGCTCGGAGTCTTCGCTTACCTCGTTCGTTTCGGCCCCCGAAGCGTACCTGTTGTACGTGAGGGGGCCGAAACGGACGAAGATGGGGTGCAGGTGAACGGTTACGTCTGACGTTACAAATATTCCGGCTCTTAATCGGCCTTGTCTGTCTATTTATAGAGCGCGAAGTGGCCGTTTTTGACGGTGAGCATCTCAAAGGCATCAATCTTAAGGCCACTATGATCGGTGGGCGAGAAATGAAAAACGCCGCCGGTGCCTGCAAAGGTCATATGCTCAATGGCTGAGCGTACCTTTTCTTCATTCAGAGTCCCGACTTGAGCCACGGCCTTGCATAGAATGTTAAAGGCGTCATAGGCGTGGCCGCCAAAGGTGCTTACCGGCTCCTTGTATTTAGACTCATAATCCTTTTTGTATTTCAACAGTACCGCCTGCTGGGGGTTGTCGGCATTCAGGCTGTCGGCAACGAGGAGGCGGCCGGCCGGGAAGATAATCCCCTCGGTTGCCGGGCCGCCGATCTGGACATATTTAATATTGCCGAAGCCGTGGCTCTGGTAGAGGGGTACGTTCCATTTCCTCTGGCGCATATTTCTGGCCAGAATGGTCTGGGCCGGGACGATGGACCAGTTGACCACGGCCTGAATCTCCGGATGGGACATGAGTTTGGTGACGAGGGAGCTTAAATCAGTGGCCCTGGGGCTGTATGATTCGTTTATTATCACCTTGATGCCGTATTCCGGGGCCAGTTTATTCAAAAACATCCGGCCCATCTTACCAAAGCCGGTACCGCCCACCACCACGGCGATTTTGGTGATTCCCTTGCGCTTCATCTCCCGATAGATCATCCGTACCGCCAGGCTGTCATTTTGAGGGGTCTTAAAGACGTATTTGGCCACCGGATCAACGATTTTTTTGGTGGAGGCGCAGGAGATGAGGATGGTTTTGTTCTTTTCGCAGATATTTTTGATGGCCATGGTTGAACCGCTGCGGCTGGGGCCTAAAATAGCAAAAACATGATCTTCTTCAATGAGCTGGCGGGCAAAGGAGACGGCCTTGCCTTTCTGACCGCCGGAGTCCTTAAGCAGCAGCTCTACCTTGAATTTACCGGCTACTCCTCCTTTGGCATTGATTTCGTCGGTGAGCATGCGCAGGGTCTTGGCCTCTGGCTGGCCCAGGAAAGAGGCCGGGCCGGTTTCGGCTATAATGGCCCCTATCTTAAGGGTTTGGGCTGCCATTGTGGGAGCGGCGTAGAATAAGGCCGCGGTGCCGACAGCGCACAGGAGGGTTATTGTTTTGCTGAAGAAATTTTTCATGGGCTCTCTCCGTGTTTTTCGTGGCGGAATATTTAAAGAACAAAGCGCCGGATACCGCTCTTTAACAGAACAGTCTTACGCTCTGCTGATTCAGATGGCATAGACCTCTTCGCCGTTTAATATACGCAGCCCTGCCTTCTGAAAGACCTTGGTCGCTGCCTCCTGATCGTCAAAACGAAATATAATCAGGCCAGATTTACCGCTGCGCTGGGAGAAGGCGTACATATACTCAATATTGAGCCGGGCGTTGTTTACGGCGCTC
Organism: Desulfobacterales bacterium; assembly: GCA_011330685.1. Lineage (GTDB taxonomy): Bacteria > Desulfobacterota > Desulfobulbia > Desulfobulbales > VMSU01 > JAADIV01. Next base: position 18,707 of record DRPV01000261.1, on the reverse strand, counting down.
AACGCCCCGGCCAGGCCGCCGGGTTGATCCGGCACTTCTACTACCAGAACCTCGGTTTTGCCGACGGTGAAGCCATGGTCTTTCAGAATCTGGCTGGCCTTGTCGATGTCGTTGACGATGAGGCGCAGAATACCAAAATCAGCGGTATCGGCCAGAGACAGCGCCCTGATGTTAATGCCGTTTTCGGCCAGAGTGCTGGTGATTTCGGCCAGTCGTCCGGCCCGGTTTTCCAGGAATATAGCAATTTGTTCTACCTGCATTGTTGATCCCCTCCCTTTGCTTGAATATGTCCCTGTCTATAAGAGCAGGAACGAGGAAAAAAGGCTCTAAATCTTTCGCTTGTCAATAACCCGCTGGGCTTTGCCCTCGCTGCGTTTTATGGTCTTGGGCTCCACCAAGGTAATCTTACAGGTTGAGCCGATGAGATCCTTGATGTCAGCCTGAATACGTTTGGTGATGGAGACCATGTCCTTGATCTCATCGGAAAAGATGTTTTCGCTGACCTCAACCTGCACCTCCATGGTGTCCATGGCCCCCTGGCGGTCAACGATAATCATATAATGGGGTTCAACCCCCTCAATGCTCATCAGCACCTGCTCAATCTGGGAGGGGAAGACGTTTACTCCCCTGATTATCAGCATATCATCGGTACGGCCGCTGACCTTGGGCATGCGGAGCGTTGTTCTGCTGCAGGAACAGGGGGCGTCGCTCAAGCGGGAAATATCCTTGGTTCGGTAGCGGATTACCGGAAAGGCGGTCTTGGTGAGGGTGGTGAATACCAGCTCGCCGGTTTCGCCTGTAGGCAGAGGCTCAAAGGTGTTTTGGTCGACAATCTCCGGCAGAAAATGGTCTTCAAAAATATGCAGACCGTTTTGTTCTTCGATACATTCGACTGCCACCCCCGGCCCTATAATTTCGCTCAGGCCATAGATGTCAACGGCCTTGATCTGCAGGCGTTTTTCCAGGTCATGGCGCATTCCCTCACTCCAGGGCTCGGCCCCGAAGACCCCTACCCGGAGCGGTAGATCGGCCGGATCAACTCCGGATTCAATCATGACTTCGGCCAGGTTCATGGCGTAGGAGGGGGTTGAAAGTAGTACCGTGGAACCAAAATCACGCATAATGGTAATCTGGCGTTTTGTTTGACCGCCGGAGATGGGGATAACCGTGGCTCCCAGTTCTTCCGCCCCGTAATGGGCTCCAAGGCCGCCGGTGAAGAGGCCGTAGCCGTAAGCGTTTTGGATAATATCTTTACTTGTTACTCCGGCAGCGCTTAAGCTGCGGGCCATTAAACCGGCCCAGAGCTTGATGTCCTCTTTAGTGTAACCCACCACCGTCGGTTTACCGGTGGTGCCGGAGGAGGCGTGCAGCCGGACAATGTCATCCATGGGCACGGTGAAGAGACCGAAGGGGTAATTTTTGCGGAGATCCTCCTTGGTGGTAAAGGGCAGATGACGGATGTCCTCCAGGGTGCGGATATCTTCGGGTTTGACTCCGGCCTCATCCATCTTGCCCCGGTAATAGGGAACCTTGTCATAGACCCGGGCTACCAGTTTCTGGAGCCGCTCAAGCTGCAGGGCGCGTAATTTTTCGCGGGGCATGGTTTCATGGTCATTCCAAATCAATTTTTCCCTCCTTGCTGGTAACATCTATGCCCGATGCTTCAGGCACAACGAAACATGAAAGCCGCGGCAGACCAATACCTTTGGCCGGTGACTTTCATATGAAATAATAAAATATTCAGGCCGCCTCTTGTCTGCCGGCGGCAAAGGCCCGCAGGTTTAGATCGAGTATTCTGGCCGGTAGTTTGCTCTTCATAACCTCGATAAAGGTCTCTTCCGTTACCGGCAGAAAGGTGGACAGCGCCCCCACAAGAACAACATTGGCGGCCCGTACCTCCCCCAGTTCACGGGCGATGGCGAAGCTGTCTATGCTGAGAAGCGCCAGCCCTTTGTCGCGGATCTGTTCCAGAATATCAACCGGGTAGGCGGCCTGGCCCATGGCGACGGCGGGCGGGGCAATCTGGTGGGTGCTGGCCACAATCTGAGTTTGTTCGTGCATGAAATTCAGATAACGGGCCGTCTCCATTTTCTCTAAGGAAAGTATGAAATCGGCCGCGCCCTGGCCAATAAGCGGCGCATAGACCTCCTGGCCGTATCGTAAATGGGCCACAACCGAGCCGCCGCGCTGGGCCATGCCGTGTACCTCGCTTTTCTTCACTGTAAATCCGGTCGCCATCAGGGCGAAGGCGGTAATTTCACTGGCCAGAAGGATCCCCTGACCGCCGACTCCGCAGAATATTATTCCACCTTTCATATCGCTTTATCCTCCTTGACGATGGCATCGAATTTACATACCTGGGCGCAGAGCCCGCAGCCGTTACACATCTCACTTATCCTGGCGTATCCCTTTTGCTTCTCCTTAAAACCCAGGGCCGCGCCCTCCGCCGGGCTTACCGCCTGCCAGCTGATAGCCGGGCAGCCCAGGCGGAGACAGGATGTGCAGCCGGTGCATTTTGTCGGCTCAATGGTGAAGGGAATCTTAAGCCGTTTCTTTTCAGCCGGTAGAAGGGCGCAGGGGTATCTCGTAATGACCACCGAGGGGCCGTCAAACTCCAGGGCCTCTACCAGCGCCTCCTTGGTTTCTTTGAGATGCTGAGGATTTACCACCTGCACATGCTCAACTCCGAGGGCTCGGCATAGTCCGGCAATATCAACCTCATGGGCCGTTTCTCCCTGCAGGGTTCGGCCCGAGGCGGGATTGGGCTGATGGCCAGTCATGCCGGTAATCCGGTTGTCGAGGATGATAACAGTGGAGTTACCTTTGTTGTAGACAATATTGGTCAACCCGGTGATGCCGGAATGGAAAAAAGTTGAGTCGCCGATAACGCTTACCACCCTGCCGCGGCCTGAATCACCCAGGGCCTTGTCCATGCCGTGGGCAATGCCGATGCTGGCTCCCATGCAGACGCAGGAGTCCATGGCCGAGAGCGGCGGCAGGAAACCCAGGGTATAACAGCCAATATCACCGGAAACAAAGACCTTGAGGCGGTTAAGATTATAGAAAAGCCCCCGGTGCGGGCAGCCGGGGCACATATTGGGGGGACGCATGGGTAAGCTGAGGGGTTCAAATCCCGGTTTCGCCTGTTCCCCTAATGCCTGGCGGATGATATCCGGACTGAGTTCGCCGATGGCTGGGATTTTCTCCTTGCCGGTACATTTAATCCCCATGGCCTTGATTCGGGTCTCTAAAAACGGGTCTAATTCTTCAATAATAAATAACTCATCCACCTCGGCGGCAAAGTCTTTAATCAGCTTCTCCGGCAGGGGGTAAACGAGCCCCAGTTTAAGGAAGGAGGCCTCTGGGAAGACCTCTTTGGTGTAGAGATAACTGACGCCGCTGGTAATAAAGCCGCGTTTTTTTGTTCCCCATTCCGTTCGGTTGGGGGCAAAATCCTCGGCAAGATTACGGAGACGGTCCTGACGCTTGGCCATTACCTCTCGTCTGACCCGGGCGTTGGCCGGCAGCATGACAAATTTAGCCGCCATTTTTTCGATATTAGGGGTGAGCGGGGGAGTTACAACCTCTCCTCTTTTCACCATGCCCTTGACGTGGGCCAGGCGGGTGGTGGTTCTGACCAGCACCGGGGTGTCAAATTCCTCGCTCAGCTCAAAGGCCAGCTTGACAAAATCCCGGGCCTCGGCCGGATCAGAGGGCTCCAGCATGGGGATTTTGGCGGCATAGGCGTAATTGCGGTTGTCCTGCTCATTCTGGGACGAGTGCATGCCGGGATCATCGGCGTTGATAATCACCAGCCCGGCCCGTACCCCGGTATAGGAGAGGGTGAACAGAGGGTCGGCGGCAACATTCAACCCCACATGTTTCATGGTGGCCAGAGCCCGGCCTCCGGCAAAGGCTGCGCCGATGGCCGTTTCAAGGCCGGTTTTTTCGTTGGGAGCCCATTCGGTATAGGGGCCCTGGTATTTGGTAAGGTTCTCTAAAATTTCGGTGGAGGGGGTTCCTGGGTAGCCTGATGCCACCTTCACGCCCGCCTCAAAGGCCCCCAAAGCCAGGGCCTCATTACCGGAAAGCCAGAGGTGATCAGCTGATTCTTGGGTCACGTTGTGTCTCCTGATGTCGTCATATCGGTAGTAGTTCTACCTGCTTTTGTGAAATGATTTAGGCGTTTTTACCATGCTTTTATGCTTTCTTCAAGGTAACTGTTCAGCTAAGGGAGCCGGGTGGGAGGGCTGGGCCGCATGGGGATGGGGCTGGAATAGGATGTTTGGGAGGGTGTTGGTACTGTTTGCTGTTATTTATGGATAACGTAAGCGCTCCATGAACACCACCCTGCACACGTTCCAAGCCTTCGATATACCGACGTATAATCGAAGGCTTGGAACGTGCACATGGCGGCAGTGAAACGCTTACCTTTATACCGGTAAATCCCGGATGACGAGAAGCCTGATGTCGGTCATCTCTTCAATGGCGTAGCGGATTCCCTCCCGCCCCAGGCCTGAGTCTTTGGTGCCGCCGTAGGGCATTTGATCAGCCCGCCAGGATGGTACATCGCCGATGATAACCCCGCCCACTTCCAGGGTGTCCCAGGCCAGGTTCATTTTGTATATATCTCTGGTAAAGACCCCGGTTTGAAGGCCGAAGGCCGAGTCGTTTACCTCATTAATGGCAGCCCGGAAATCGGTGAAGGAGGAGAGGATTGCCACCGGCCCAAAGGCCTCTTCACGGCAGAGATTTTCTTCCTTTGCTACCCCCTCAAGGAGGGTCGCCTCCAGAATGGCTCCCTGGCGGCGGCCGCCGCAGAGCAGTCTGGCCCCATGTTCGAGGGCTGAGTCGATCCAGTCCGTCACCCGTTTGGCCTCTTTCTCACTGATCATGGGGCCGATAAAGGTATCTTCCTCGGCGGGATTGCCGGATTTTAAGCCCTGGGTCGCCGTGATTAGGGCCTTTTTGAATGACTCGTAGATGTCGGCATGTACCAGGATACGCTGCACCCCGACACAACTCTGGCCTGACTGATAGAAGGCTCCAAAGACAACCCGGCGCACGGCATCCGTAATATCGGTGTCGTGGTCAATGATACAGGCGGCATTACCGCCCAGCTCCAGAACCACCTTCTTCTTGCCGGCCTTGGCCTTTAGAGCCCAGCCCACAATTGGGGAGCCGGTGAAACTCAGCAGTTTGAGCCGCGCGTCCTCGGTGAACAGTCTGGCTCCCTCGCGGCTGCAGGGCAGGATGGAGAAGGCCCCGGCCGGCAGATCGGTCTCGCTTAGAACCTCGCCGATAATTAAGGCTCCGACCGGAGTGAGACTGGCGGGTTTCATGACAAAGGGGCAGCCCGCGGCTATGGCGGGCGCCACCTTATGGGCGGCCAGATTCAAAGGGAAGTTAAAGGGGGTAATAAAAGAACATGGGCCCAGTGGGACGCGTTTGGTGATCCCGGTGTAGCCGTTGGTGCGCGGACTGCGGTCCAGGGGGATAAATTCACCATGCAGACGAACCGCCTCCTCGGCGGCAATCTTAAAGGTCTCAATGAGCCGGGTGACTTCGCCCCGGCTGTCTTTGATGGGCTTACCGGCCTCAACGCAGAGGGCTTGGGCCAGCTCCTCGGCGCGGGCCGTGAAACGCTGTACGCAGTGGTTTAAAACCTCCTGACGTTTATAGGCCGGAAAGCGGCGCATGGCCTCAGCAGCTTCAACGGCGCGGCCAATGGCCTGGGAGATTGTCTCTTCATCGGCCAGGGCGGCATGGCTGACAACCTGGCCGGAGTATTTATCAACAATGGGTAAATCAAGGTTGGCCTGTACCGCTTTGTTGGCCAGATAATATGGGTATTGCTTCTTAAGCATAACGGGCCTCATTGGTTGAATTACAGAAATTAGAGTAATTACAAGTAACAGTTGCCAATCCGGGGGCTGCGCTTTCCTGAATCCACAAATTACCTTTTCTTTTCCTTTTTACTCCTCGTGGTAAAATATTTAAAGAATTAAAGAATAAATCGTTTCAAAATCAATCAAGATAAATAATTTTAACTTGTAGGCCTCGTTTTTACGAGGCCGTTAATTCTATATGTGAAACGCATGAGATTATAGACGTCCCCTTTGAATCGCTTACCTAAAAATAATATCTTGTAGATAGCGAATGTCATTCCAGCCAATACCCTTGAAAATAATCATGGCGCCGCAGAAGGCCCCAATGGTAATTATGGTGCTATAAACAGGGCCCAAGCTGCCACAAAAAAGCCAGAGAACACCAATGCTGACGGCCAGAGAAAGGAGAGGAGCAACAAGGACGATAATGAGTGACCTGGCCTCCTGCCAGGTGAAAGTCATGGCCAGGCAGATGGGAAAATATATGGCGCTGATTATTACCTTGGCCAATGCCAAACCCTGTCCGCTGGCTTTGTCGATGAAAAAAATTCCCAGTGCCACATAAGCCAGGGACTGGAAAACACGGCTGTAAGCAAGTTTTCTCTGTTTGTCTTCCACAATCAGTACGGTTGTCACTATCAGGTTGAGGCCGGTAATAAAAAGACCCCAGACCAGAATTTTTAAGATCGGTACGGAATCAATGAAATTCTTGCCAAAGGTGATAAAGATTATCTGATCGCCAAAAATGGTGAGAATCAGAGACAGCGGCAGTAGGATCACTGCCAGCAACCGTACTGAGGTGCGGCACAGTTTCAGCATCTTTTCCCTCGATTCCAGGCTGCAACGGGACATAACCGGGAAAAGCGCCATGCCGAAAAAAGTAATGGCAACAGCTATGCTTACCATCAGCCGGTCGCTGGCTGCAAAAATCCCGGTTTCAGTCTCTCCGCGGAGCCAGGTTAAAAGAATAACGCCGATTCGTCCATCGAATTGGGCAAGCAATAAAAGTAGAAAAAAATGCAAGGAAGATTTGGTTGCGGTGGCAATAAATGTAAAGTCAGGTCGTAGATTTAATTTGCCGTGGTGTTTTGTAAAAAGCAGACACGCCAGCAAAAACATGAGAAAAGCGCTGAGCGGATAGGCGGCCAGGGCCGTAAAAGGCCCCCGGGCGAGAAGAATTGCCGCGCCTCCCAAGAGCAGAATAATAATTCGGTGAAAAAATTCCAACAAGGAAGGATATTGCATTTCTTCCCAGGCGGAGAAGCCGGCGTTCACCAGGCTTGTCAGTTGGTAGAAAACATGGTAGCCGCTGATAATTATCAGGATAATTTTCGTGTCATGCGGCGCTGGAGATAATATCACCGCTATTCCAAACAGAAGCCACAAAGCGATGGCCAGAATGAGTCGAGCCAGCAGGAGATTACCCACATATTTACGGCCCATTTTCAGGTTTCTGCTCACCTCCTTGACAATCAGGGTGTTGAAACCCAGGGTCGAGAACATGATTACCATGCCTCCCAGCGACATGGCAAAGGCGTATTTCCCTAAGAATTCAGCGCCGTAAGTCCGGCCGAACAACATGAGAAAAAGGAAAGCCCCCAGGTCTCCCACTCCCTTGCCAATGCTCAAGACCACGGTGTTTTTTAGAATTTTGCGGGCCGTTCTCATGCCGTGCCTCCATTCACCAGCATGGATTTGAACACCTTGAACTTCCCTGATTTCTCCCGGTCAATTTTTTTTACTTTGTAAATTTGCACCTCTGCATCAGGCAATAACTGGTTGATAATTCTCTGGATATTATGATCTTCGGTGTTGCTGTAATTTTTTTTTGGAACGACATATACCGAGATCCGTTCAAGAGTCTCCTGAATAATTTGATATTCGTAGAATGTGTCGGCGAGGTTATTGAATTTACCCAGCAGGGAAAGGGCGCTTAATTGTGTGCCGGTGGCAGTTGTCAATAGATCGCATGATCGACCGGTTATTGAGCGCATTAGGGGAAAATTACGGCCGCATGGGCATGCTCCGTCGATCGGTATGCCTAAGTCGTGGATATTGTATCGTATGAAGGGCGAAGTGAGGTTATCTAACACCGTGCAGACGATTTCGCCCTCTTCACCGGCGGCAGCCTGTTTGTCGCCATTGAGAAATTCGACGATTACCGAGTCGGTGGCAATATGGTATCCTTGATGCTCTTCGCATTGGTAAGCAATATTTTCCAACTCAAACGTGCCGTATATATCAATTACTTTTGTGCCAAAGGCCGCTTCGATTGTTTCTCGCATGGCCTCGGTTAGCAGTTCGGAATCGGTGAATACTCGTCTGGGGGGGGAGATTGAGATCTCATCTTGCAGGATTAATTTTCCGGCCAGTGCCAGTGTCGAAGCATACCCCATTATGATATCGGGTTTTTCAGCCTGGATAGCTTGTATAATATGCTCGGTGGGTGAACCGGAATAAATTTTATTCTCCATGAAAAAACCCAGCCGCCGAAACCAAGAGGGCCGGCTTTCGGGTGGGTTCGCGCTCACCCAGAGGGATCGATCCCTGAGTTTGCGGCCGTTGCTGATATAGGGGCGTAGGAATTGCGCTTTGCGATACTGATCGTATCCGGCATCGATGAAGAATCGCAGGGAAAGGCCGCTGGAGCCTGACGTGGCAATGGGAATTAGATCCCGGCGCTGAAGCATTCGTGAGTCAATTAGATCCCGCGGCGCGGCTTGATGGAAATCGTGCTTGTCAATGACCGGCAGGAGATGAAGGTCTTCAGGGCCTTTTATCTGCTCCGGAGTTACCCCGGCATTGGCAAAAATTTTGCGGTAAAAAGGGACATGGGTACAGGCGTGGGTTATGAGTCTGCGCAGTTTGGCGGTCTGTAGCTGGCGCAATGATTCGGGCGAACGACGCTCATTGCGCAGTAACTGATATAGATGAAGGTATTTATTTGCCACCATACGGATTATCCGGAATAAACTGAAAATTCTACAACACTTTTTTTAGTTCTAACAATATCTTACAGATAACAACCTGCCAATCTCTAAGTCCTATATTGTTGTTTACTTTTTTCCCCTTGAGTTCGCCCAAGATACGCCGGCAAATTTCTTTTCTATTCTTTTGGGCCAATATTTCCGCCATGGCTGAACGCAGGTAATAGGCGCTGTTCATATATTTTATTCCGGCAGGATACTCGGGAGATCGGGAGGGCTCAAGCTTTTCGCCAAGGGACAGGCGGCAGAGCAGGTGCGGCAGGTTTAGGCCGCAGCGAATGGGGAACCCGATATACCCCGGGAAACGGGGGTTGATCTCAATCACCTTGGCGACATTATCTCGAGAGTCGACAATGAATTCGACTTCTGCCGGGCCCTTCCAGCACCATTTTTCGAAAAACGGCATCATCATCCGCACCAGGGCTGGACGATGAGTGCTTTCACTCATGGCGGTCATGCCGCCGGGAAAAGGGAATTGCCTGATTTTTATAGTTGTGAACCAATGGGTGAGTCTGCTTTCTTTATCGAACATGACGATGGCAGTTTCCATTGTTTCTGAACCGGGGATGAATTCTTCCAGGAGGATTTCACCGAAGCGCTGCCCAGAGCGGTTCGAGGCGGCGGCCAAGATTTGGCAATCCGACACAATATGCAGGCCTTGGGAGGCGCCGTGGTCTGCGCAAGGTTTAACGACAACCTGGTTTCGAAGCTGACCCGGCCGATTTTGTCGCAGGAGAGCTTGAGCCTCTTCTTCGTTGTAAAGTCGAGGGCAGGGAATACCAAGAGCCCGGCATTCTTCCATGGTTCGTCGATTATTGAACGCTGCCTGAAAGCTCTCCTGATCAGGAACCAGCAGCGCGGTGCGTGACCCGATTATGGCTTGGTGGTTGCTGGCGTCAAGCCCAAATGCCATGGGCAAAAAAACATCGGGCCGCTCTTGGTCGATAATGGCCAGTAATGCTGGTAATAAATCGGCCTCGCCTTTCCCTGGAATCAAATAGTTTTTTTTTATGTAGGCTGAATGCGCCTGAAATGGGAGTTCACGGTCGTCGGCGCCCAACAGCTCACAGCCGGCGGCAGCTAAACCGCGGGCCGCTGCCATCCCGGCCTTCCTGGTCGTATTGGTCAGGAGAACTTTCATGGTAAATTGAGGTTATCCGGTAAGACTGAGTGAATGTGAAAGCTTTTTTTCATACCAGTTGCGATGGAAGCTAAACCAGGGTCGAAGCAGAATCTGCTGCAACCGGCGGTGAGATTTGTAATATACGTAGGTTCGTCGGGCTGTGCATCCTCGTCTGGCTTTAGTCTTGTTGAGTCCGCTGCCATAAAAAATTGTATGGGCGCCAGCTGCGATTGCATCAGCAATGGGCCGGTAATAGGCGAGGTTGAAATATGTGAAGTCATTACCTGAAAGTTCGTGGTCAATGCCGATCATGGTGCAATACCAGGTCTGTTCCCATTTTAGGATCAGGATCACTCCGTTTATTTTCCCATTTTTGCGGGCGCGGAGAATGATTGCGTTTTCCCCGAGATTATCCTTGACGCAGCTCAGAAAGTTGGGCCGGAAAGGAAACGGAATCTGATTATGACCTCGGTAGTTACGACTCAGAAGATTGAAGAGCCTATCCTGCTCTGGGGCCGGGTCTTGTATTTCTTCAATGATTACCCCTGATTTCCGGTTGCGGTTCATTTCATGGACGATGACCTTTTTGTCGTATTTTTTGCTGTTGTTGATGCGCCGGGTATGTTGCAGATATCCGGCAAAATCAGGCCATTGTATGTTAATTGTATTTAACGGGAAACTCAAGCTCCGGTGATAGCCGTTGCCCTCCAGGATCTTCACCAGTTCTGTCTCGTCTCCGAGGACATTATTGAAGCAGACCGCCATGTTGTTTGCCGCCGCTTCCAACTCAATAGCTGCCAGCAAGTCATGAATGGCCTGTTGGCGCTCCGGCCTCGGCAGGTCTTTCCTGGAAAACAGGTGAAGGCCGACACCTTTGGTTGGACAGCAAACCAGTGATGGCAGGAAGGAGAAACCGATTCGTTGCGCCTGTTTTTTGAAGCGGCCGAACATGCAGCTATCCAGCATGGAGTTGCGTGCTGATTTTTTTAAAATATAACAGACGGCACCCGCCACCAGCGTATTGTTGGCGTGTACCGTGAAGTAACGCGGCCGGCTGGTGGTTAACATGGTCTGCTCCATTACGGTTAGCCAGCCGTGACTTCTAAAGACACCTTGGGGATGTAACTGATCCCATTGATCCCTGTCCACATCATTTATGCTGTCTATGATAACGACCTTCACGATTGTCCCTTCTCCGTTTTGCGACTCTGTAGCGCTAAGAAGTCTTGGTAACGAATAAATAATTTATTCGTCATAGGATTACTCATCAGGGCTTGCAATGGGTGGATTGGTATTCAACTCGGAAGCAACGATTCTGAATTTTCCGTTTTTTTCTTGTTTCAAGGTGGCGACCTTGTTCACTTCTATGGTTACTCCGGGCAGCACCTCTTTAAGGCTGGAGCGGATGGCGGCGCTGTTTTCATCTCGGTAGTCAGGTGTCGGCACCAGGGATACAATCACATGGTTCATGGCCGTCTGACGAATCTGATATTGAGCCATTCCTTCTATGTTTTCAATGGCGCAGGTCATGGCGTATGGGGAAACAGCCATGCCGTCCGGCAGTGTAAAATAGTCAACGCTTCTACCAAGCGCCGGGGTCATCAGTTGCAGCCCTCGGCCACAGTTGCATTGCTTTTGCAACAAGCGTCCGGTATCGCCTAATTCATAGCGGATCAAGGGCATGGCGTAGTTGGAGAGACTGGTGACAACAAGCCGTCCAGGGGCCTTTCCGTCCCCGTTGGCCTGAGCGCTTTCCAGGCTCTCTACCAGAAGCCAATCGCTGTTGATATGATATCCTTGCTTTGCCGGACATTCCCAGGAGATTTCTTTAAGCTCGGAACAACCGAAAATATCGAAAACCTCGCCGTTAAGACCTGTCTCAATCTTCTGACGGGTACCGGCTTCCAGCATTTCCGAAGAAGTGAAAATCTTTGGCACTGGAGGAATGTTTCGTTGTCCGGCAAATAGTTGTAGGGTTGAGGGGAAGCCGTATAATGCTGATGGGTTAAACTGGGTGAGTTCTCTAATTTGTGTTTTTAAGGGGTTATGAATTGAAAAGGTTCTGCATCGGGAAAGAATCCTCAAAATTCCTCGTTGGTTGGTCGCCCCTTCGCTGAATATGGCTGTTCGATCCCAGGGCTTGAGTCCACAAGCCAGTCTGGCCCGTAATTTCAAAAGAAATTTTCCTCTCAGCCAGCATTTCTGGTCAAAATATGTGGTGGTTCTCCTGCCGGTAGACCCGGAGGTGGTTGAACTGTAGAGCTTTTTCCGGTCAACTCCGTGGGCCAGCAGAGGCAGTGGGTTCCGCAGATCCTCCCTGGCGGTTATCGGGATATGGGCCAGGTCGGCGGGGGCTTGAATGTCCCTTGGGTGTATCCCCGCGGTGTCAAAACGTTTTTTGTAAAATTCCGTGTTGTTATAAGCATGAAAGAGAATTTTACGGAATCGGAGCCATTGCAGCTCATCTATTCGTTGCCGTGGGAGCCACTGCTCACGCTGTATTTGGCGAAACGTAGCTGGCATGGACAGTATCTGTAGCGGCATGGAATTATCTCTCCGAAAGTCGCGGGTCCGTGAGGTTCACGATGAATGTATATTATTGTAAAGTCGCCATGATTATAGCATCTGAGGTGTATTTTGCATGTATTTTCTGCCGACGCCTAACTCTAACCCTTCGCGCTTGCCCTTTTGCTTCGCCGGGCCTCAAGGATAAGCAGGATCAGAAAGATACTGCCGAGAGCCCCGAATAATGAGGTGTGGCGGAAGGTATCCTGAAAGGAGAGGCTCAAGGCCTTGAGGCTCTGAACCCGGGCCAGGAAGCCGTAACCGCGGGCCGCGGCCAGATCGGTGGGCATGAAGGCCGTCAGCTTATGTCCGGTGCTGTTAATAAAACTCAGCACATAATCGTGATTCTGGAGAATACCTATGCCCTCGTAATGGACAGCCTGTCTGAACTCCAGGGTATTGGTGGCGATGGCGGTGCCGAGGGAGCCGCCTAAAAAGCGGAGATAATGCATGATACTGACCCCCTGCGAGGTCTGGGGCCCCAGATTGCCCAGGGCCATGGCCGAGACCGGGGCGAAAAAAGAACCCAGGGCGATTCCCAGGGGGATGGTAATGATGGCGGCCCGCACCGAAGGGGTATAGTAGTTCAACGAGGGAATCAGGTAAAAACTGGTGATAAGAAAGATAATGGTGCTGACCACCAGAACCTTCGGTGGCCCGAAACGGTCGCTGAGGATGCCGGCCACCGGCGACAGGATGGCGATGAAAATGGCGAAGGTGAGCATGTGGATACCGGTATCAAAGGTGCCGAGCTGCTTCACCGTCTCATAATAGAGGGGCAGGAGATAGAAGAGCTGGTAGATGGCAAGCCCCATGACCAGAAAATAAAAGCCCATGGACAGGGTGTATTGCCGGTTCCTGAAGATGCTCATCTCAATGAGGGGCCGCCGGCTGAACATCTCGCTCAGGACGTAAAGAATAAGGGCAATGGCCGCCACCGCGCCGAGGATGACAATGAGATTCGACTGCCCCCAGCCTAATTGCTGGCCTTTGGAGAGGAGAACCAGGAGGGCAATGGTGAAGGCGGCAATGCAGAAATAGCTGATGAAATTAAAGTGCATTTTCTGCCGGTGACGGACGATGACGGGCAGAAAAAAGAAGGCGGCCACAATATCCAGGATACCGGTGGGCAGGTTGATGAAAAAGACCCAGCGCCAGGAAAGATTTTCGGTAATCCAGCCGCCCACCGTGGGTCCCAGTGAGGGGGCGAAACTTACCCCCATGGCGTAAATTCCCATGGCCAGGCCGTGTTTTTCCGGCGGGTAGAGAGAAAAGAGAATTGTCTGGGCGCTGGCCATGATAAAGGCCTCCCCCAGGCCCTGCACTGCCCTGGCCGTAATCATCTGCGGCAGGGAGGAGGCTAAGCCGCAGAGGGTGCTGGCGGTGGTAAAGATTACGAGTCCGGCAATAAACACATTTTTCAGACCGATGACCTTACCCAGGCTGTGGGTAAGGAGCAGGCCCACAGCCGCCGCAGTCATATAGGCGGTTATCACCCATTGAATGCCGTAGAGATCGGTGGCCAGCGGCCCCATCATCTTGGGGATTACCACGTCAACAACAGTGGTGTCTAAGATGGCCATGAAGGCCCCGGTCATGATAATGAGGGTTAAAAAGGCCCGGTAGCCCTTGGAGATGCGGGCGTAAATCGGGGTGTCGTCTGCTGTTTCCTCGATGTTCATGAGCTGTTTTTGTCTCCGTCCGCGACCTTTTTCGTAAGCGATCAATTAACCACACCCAAGTTCATATAACCCCCTAACTGTAAGCGTTTCAGGGGCGCCGCCATGTGCACGTTCCAACCTCGCGACTACATCGGTATATCGCGGGCTTGGAACGTGCGCAGGGTGGTGTTCATGGAGCGCTTACCTTTTTCTGTCTCTTGATCTCTACCTCACCGCCCATGCCGACCCGTAAGCGGGTGATGTCACCCCTGGTAATCCTGATCCGAACCGGAATGCGTTGTGCCACCTTGGTGAATTCACCGGCGGAAATATCACGGGGGGCCAGGGCAAAGGTGGCGGCTGAAGCGGGCATGATAGTTTCCACCACCCCTTCATATTTGGCATCGGGATAGGCGTCAATGGTGATATTAACAGCTGAGCCGGGCACTACCCCGGCCAGTTTCTGTTCCTCTAACAGGACGGTCAGGTAAATATCCCTGGGGTTGATCAGGGAAAATACAACCTTTTGGGGAGAAACGAGGGCGCCGGGGCTGACAAAGCGTTTGGCCACCCTGCCGTTCAGAGGGCTTCTTAACACGCATTGGGCGAGATTGTGACGGGCGTTTTTTAGGGCGGCCCCGGTCTCTTCGATCTTATCACCAAGGCCTTTAATCTCTTTCGCGGTCTCCCGCAGGCGCTGTTTCTCAACCGCGGCCAATTCCAGCTGGTATTGTGAGGTAAGCACGGAGGCGCCGATGGCCGCCTTCTGCTGCCGCAGGGCATCTCTGTCCAGCTCCCCGGCCCGCAGGCGGGTAGCGGCATCCTCGGCCTGACTGTGGGAGACCGCCTGGCGGGGCAGGAGCTTCTCGTAGCGGGAGTTATCTCTGCGCAGCTGCTCGATCTTAACCCCGGCGGCGGCTATCTGAGCCGTCATGGCCTTTTCCCGCTTTTTTAACTCCGTGAGCCGTGAGGCGGCAATTTTCTGGTTGAGATCAGTTTCTTCCCGCAGGCGCCGCAGAAAAAGTTTTTTGGTTCGGCGCTCATTTTTAACGGCGGCGAGACGGGCCTTGAGCCGCTCAACCGTCAGCCGGTAGGGGGTATCGTCCAGGCGGGCCAGAACCTCGCCTTTTCGCACCTGATCCCCGGCTGTTTTGTTGATGCTCTTGACGCGGCCGCTGACGATATTGAAGCCCACGGAAACCAGGCTGTCGGTGCGGACAAAGACGGCATCGGTGACGGCGTAGGCCATCCGGTGGTGGACAAAGCGGATGGCGAGGCTAAGGATGACCACGGCGCAGATGATGAGAATAGCGGCGGCAATAATGCGCCCGCGTGATGTATTTTTCGACATTTTTGTATCTTTGGTGTTTTGTGTATTAATTATTCTTGATCTTTGTTGATTCATTAGGCATAAGCCATTCCACTGCCAGGCCGAGGGGGATTGCCAGCAGCAGAACCAGGAGGCCGCGAACCAGGGCGAAGTGGAAACCAAGAAATTCGGCCTCAATGGGCAGCATCTGCGGTTTAAGCGACCAGGAGGCCAGGACAATGGCGATTACGGCCCAGCGGGCTCCAAGCTGCTTGACGCTGATGAGTAACGGAAAGATGACGTATGCCGGGCCCACCAGAACCGCCCCGCAGCCCACCGCTAACAGCAGCCCTCTAACGCCGCTGTTCTGGCCCAGCAGAGAGACTATCAGCTCGCGGCTTATTCGCACATTAATCAGACCGATGAGGGCGAATACCGCCAGAATAATGACGCTTATCGAGGCAAAGAGATGGGCCCCGTACTTTAAAGACTCCATGGCCTTGGCAGGAGAAACCGACCAGGCCCAGAGGTAAAGGATAATTACTGTCCCAGCCAGCCGTTGGCGTAGTAAGCCCCGTAAAAAAGCATGGAACCGGCTCATAACAGACCCCCTAATAACAGGCCGGCTAACATAGAGGTAATGAGGGTCAGGAGGTTGCGGATGAGCGCGAATCTCCAGCTGAAAATCTTGGCTTCAAAGGGCAGGGTGACTATTCCCACTGAAATCCATGACATGATAAAGGCCGCCACCGCCGGCGGCCAGGCGCCGGCGGTCAGCAGTGAACCGGCGATGGGATAGGAGGCCAGCGGCGGGCCGATGGAAATGGCGCCGAACAGCCCTCCTAAGAGCAGAGACAGACTCTTGTTGCCCTCTCCGAGAACCGTCTCAATCATTTTTGGCGGCAGAAATTCTTTAAAGAGCCCCACGAGGGCGAAGATGGCCAGTAACAGGGGGAGCAGGTTGCATAAAGTTTTGGCACCAATTTTGATGGCGGTCGCGGCCTGTTGCCTGTCATGCCTGAATGACCAGCAATAGGCCAGGGCGACGAGAAACAGATAGAGCAGGCCGATTTTGATAATATTCATGGCGCCGGCTTCTCTATGCCGGAGGCGATATGGGCGTAACCCCTTTGGGGCGCTGGCTTCCGGCTCATTTGACCGCCGCCTTTTGCTTTGTTGAGACGGCTGTCCAGCCGCCGCCCAGGGCCTTATAGAGCCGGATCAGGTCTGAGGTTACTGCCCCGGTGCTCTGGGCCAGTTTATCGTCTAAGGAGAGCAGGGTGCGCTGGGTATCCAAGACATTGGAAAAATCGGTGAGCCCGGCCTGGTAGCGGTCCCGGGCCGCCTGCTCCGCCCTGGCGGCCGCCTTGACGGCCTGGGTCAGGGAGTGGTTACTGGTCTCCGCCTTGACATAGGCGGTCAAGGTATTTTCAACCTCCTCCACGGCGCTCAACACCGTGGCCTGGTAATGAATCAGAGCCTGTTCCTGGCGGGCGTTTTCAACCGCTATCCGGCGGCGTATAGCCCCGGCATCAAAGATGTTCCAGGATATGGTGGGGCCTAATTGAAAGGTGCGGCTGGCCCATTCCGGCAGGTTCTCAAGGCGCAGGGATTCCAGGCCAATGGAGCCGTTAAGCTGGAATTTGGGGTAGAGTGCCGCTTTGGCTACTCCGATGCGGGCAGTCTGGGCCGCTAATTCCTGCTCGGCCTGGTGGATATCAGGCCGGCGGCGCAGGGTCTCGGCCGGTACTCCAACCATGATGGCCGCGGGGGCCGAAGGCACCGGCGCCGGGGCGGCTAATTTGGCATCCAGGCTGCCGGGCCTTTGGCCGAGGAGAACGGCCAGCCGGTTCATGACCCTGATTATTCCCGTCTCTAAGTCGGGAATCCGGGAGCGGGTTAACTCCATATTGGCGCGGGACTGCTCAAGGGCTAATTCATCTATCAGGCCGGCCTGGTAACGTGATTTGTTCAGTTGGTAGCTTTCTTTTTGGGTGGCAAGATTGGCCCTGGCCGCTTTTAAACGGGCCTGGTAGGTTCTGAGGTCAATATAGTTGATACCAACCTCGGCCGTGAGGCTCACCATCACATCCCGCAGGGCGTCCCGGCGGGCGTTAAGATCGGCGGTTGCCGCCTCTACGGCCCGTCGGCGGCCGCCAAAAATATCCAGTTCCCAGCCGGCGTCAAAACCGGCATTGTAGAGATTACTCTCGCCCCCTCTGCTGCTCCGGGATTTAATGGCGCTAAGCGAGGAATTTACCTCGGGGAACAGGCCGGCCCGGCTTACGCCCATGAGGGCCCTGGCCTCCCGTACCCGGCTGCGTGCCGTCTTCAAATCTAAACTTCCCCGCAGCGCTTTATTCTCTAACTCCATTAGCAGCGGGTCATGGAATACCGTCCACCAGCGGGCCAGAGTACGTGGATTGGCCGGCCCGGGGTGTAAGCCCCCCGCTAATCCGGCATGCCAGGCGGCCGGGGCCTTGGCGGTCGGCGGGTGGTAATCAGGGCCAACCATGGCACAGGCGGAAAGAAAGAACGCCAGAGCGAGGCTCAGGCCTAATTTGATGGTCTTGTTCATTGTAAATGTCCTCCGGGCACCAACCGTCTCGGCGGCCGTGCCTCCTGGTTATTCTGTCTTCTGTCCTCTGCCTTCTGTTCCCCGCTTCCCTTGCTGCCAGGCAGTACCCCGTTCACGTACTGACTGAAAGATATAGTAAAGCGCTGGAATCAGAAAAATCCCGAACATGGTGGAAAACAACATCCCGGCAAAAACCGTGGTGCCGATGGCCCGTCTGCTGCCGGCCCCGGCGCCGGTGGCGACGACCATGGGCAGGACGCCGAGGATAAAGGTGAAGGCGGTCATTAATACCGGCCGGAAACGGATGCGGGCGCCGTCCACGGCCGCCTCGGCGGTGGACAGGCCGTCCTCATGCCGTTCACGGGCGAATTCGACAATAAGGATGGCATTCTTGGCCGCCAGCCCCACCAGCAGCACCAGGCCAATCTGGGCGTAGATAGAGAGGGGCATATGCATAAGAAAGAGTCCGGCCAGGGCCCCGAGGGTGGCGATGGGAATGGAGACGATGACGGCGAGGGGAATATTCCAGCTCTCGTACTGCCCCACCAGAAACAGATAGGCGAAAATCAGGGCCAGGGCGAAGAGCCCCGCCACCT
>DRPV01000260.1 GCA_011330685.1 Desulfobacterales bacterium | reverse complement strand
AATCAAATTTTCCTTGCCGGAGATGGTGAGGACCTTTCCACCACCAACCTATTGCGCCGGTTGGGCAAAGCGCTTGGGAAACCAGCCCGTTTATTGCCCGTTCCTCAGTCTCTATTGGAATTCAGCCTGAAAATGGCGGGCAAGAAAGACTTGGCGCAAAGATTATGTGGCTCCCTGCAGGTGGACATTCGCAAGGCGAGAAATCTTTTGGGCTGGCAGCCACCAGTCAGCGTTGATGAAGGGCTTAACAAAACTACAGATTGGTATTTGCAACGGGAAACAAGCTAAAAATACTTAGTTGATCACTGAAAAAGTGATTATTTGTTCTGGTTTTAATTTAAAAGCAGACCGCCACAATTTAGTCTTGACTAATCCGTAACCGCTAAGGTAATTTGGTGGTGTTAAGGAGGGCTTAGTAGGTTTTTCTTAAACGGGAAGGGGCGTGAGCAGCGGGTTTGAATTGGCCTTCTTACCGCTGTTCCGACCCCTTTCGCGTATTTTTTCCCCCCCACTCTTTAAACGATTAATTCAGGCCTTTTGATAAGGCTATTAAATTCGTGGATAATCATTATGAATCAGGACATAAATCCCCCCCCTATAATCCGTAGCAAGCCCATTACCGATGATGCCCTGCTCAAGGTAACCAAGGAGGTTGTGGTTAAGTTTATTGAGGCCGGCCGTCTGTCGCCGGACAATTTCAGCAAGACCTTTCAGAATGTCTTTACCTCTATAAAAGATACCGTGCGGCCGCCCCGTTCTTAGACCGTGGAACTTGATCCTGCCTTAAATTTCCGGCCCGCTGTTATTCATCATATTCATCTCATGGGGATATGCGGTACCGGGGTTGGAGCCTTAGCCGGTATGCTGCAGACCTTGGGCTATGAGATAAGCGGCTCCGATCAGCAGGTTTATCCGCCCATGAGTGATTTTCTGGCCGGCCTGGGGATTAAGGTGATGTCTGGTTATCAGGGGGATAATTTATCGCCCCGGCCTGATCTGGTTATTGTCGGCAATGTTATTACCCGTCAAAACCCCGAGGCTGCTGCTCTGGTTAGGCTGGCCATCCCCTATCTCTCCATGCCCCAGGCCCTGGGGCAGTTTTTCCTCACCGGCAAGAGTCCTTTGGTTGTCTGCGGCACTCACGGTAAGACCACCACCTCCTCCATACTGGCCACGGTTCTGCACTACGCCGGGCTTAAGCCTGGTTTTATGATTGGCGGTCTGGTGCGGGAGTTTAAGCGCAATTTTAATATAGATAGCGGGGATTATTTTGTGGTTGAGGGAGATGAATACGATACCGCCTTTTTTGATAAAGGCCCAAAATTTCTCCATTATCAGCCCCAGACAGCTATTATTACCAGCATTGAATTTGATCATGCCGATATTTATGCCGATTTAGAGGCCGTGAAGGATTCGTTTTATAAATTAGCGCGCCTCATGCCGCCCCAGGGACTGCTCATCGCCAATTTTGATGATCCGGTGGTGCGGGAGATTGCCGGAGAAGCTGTCTGCCCGGTTCTGGCTTACGGGGAAGGCGCGGGGCGGGATTGGCGGCTCACCGAGCTGCGGTATGGAACGGGCGGCACCGAGTTCAAGGTTATTAAAAAAGGCCGGTTTTATGGCGAATTCCGCTGCCCCATGCCTGGCCGCCACAATGCCATGAATAGTCTGGCGGTCATCGCCGTTCTCGATAAAATAGGCCTTTCAGCCGCTGTCAGTGCCGGATATCTGGCTCGTTTCCCTGGTGTCTGCCGCCGTCAGGAGGTACGGGGCGAGGTAAGAGGGGTAACGGTAATTGATGACTTTGCCCACCATCCCACCGCCGTGCGTGAGACCCTGGCCGCCCTCCGGGGCAGCTACCCCGGCCGTCGTCTGCGGGCCGTGTTTGAGCCTCGTACCAATTCCAGCCGCCGCCGGATATTTCAGGATATTTACCCCCTGGTCTTTGACGAGGCCGATGAGGTTATTATTCGAGATCCCGTCCCCCTGACTAATATTCCGGAAACCACCCGCTTTTCGGCCCGGCGGCTGATTGACGATTTAATTAAGAGGGGCAGGGCTGCCCGTTATTTCCCGGATACAGAGACCATCATTGATTATCTAACTCAATCGGCCCAGACGGGTGACGTGATTGTCATTATGTCCAATGGTGGTTTTGATAATATTCATCAGCGGCTTTTGGAGAGTCTTGAGGCATTGCCGGCCATGCAAAATTCAGCATCAGGATAACCACTGAAATTATGCCTGAGACAAATGAAAAATACGGGAGGAACATGCTATGACCGAGCTGAACTTTAAAGTGGATGAAGAATTATGTGTTGGCTGTGGGGAATGTGTCTCCGACTGTCCGCTCCTGGTGCTCACCATGGTTGATGATCTGCCCAGGGTGGCAGCCACGCGGAGCCAGATGTGTATTAACTGCCAGCACTGCCTGATGGTCTGTCCCGTAGGGGCAATATCTATTTCCGGGGCGGCTCCGGCCGATTGCCTGCCCCTCAAGGGTATGTTGCCGGAGGCGGATAAGATGGAGACCCTGATTAGAGGACGCCGCTCAATCCGCCGCTATGAGGATGAGAATCTTGATTCCGCTCTTGTGCGGCATCTGCTTGAAGTGGCCTGGCAGGCGCCGACAGGGATGAACGCCAGACAGGTACTCTTCACCGTGGTGGATGATAAAACGGTTATGGCCAGACTGCGGGCTGAGGTCATGGCGCGGCTGGCAGAGCTTGTTACGGCGGGCCGGCTTCCGGAAGGCCACAGTGAATCATTCAGCGGCTTTGTGAAGCAATGGCAGGAAAAGGGTATTGATATAATTTTTCGGGGCGCGCCGCATCTCCTGATTACCTCCGCCCCCACGAACTGCCCCTGTCCGGAACCGGACTGCCTCATCGCGCTTTCTTATTTCGAACTTCTGGCCCAGAGCATGGGGGTCGGTACCGTCTGGGATGGTATGGCGACAAGGGCTCTGAACGAATTTATGCCTGAATTTAAAGAAAAACTTGGTATTCCGGCGGATCATCGCTTTGGTTATGCCATGGCTTTTGGCAAACCTGCGGTAAAGTACCATCGCACCGGTTCCCTGCGAACAGCGGCCATTAACCGGGTTGACTTTTAGTAAAATCAAAAAAAATCAGTCTCCCTTGGCGCGGAGGAAAAATTTAATCCCCGGTATAAAACCATCAGCTATTCTTAACGCAAAAAAATCAAATTGTCGGCTTAACTGCTAAAATATCCTCGGTAATTTCCCGCACCTGCGGGTCGGTATCGTTTTGTAACGGCCTGAGAAGCCGTAAGGCCTCGGTGGTGCCTATAATCCCTAAAATTGTAACAGCCTCGCCCCGAATATAGGCGGGAATATCGGCCGCTATCAGGGGCGCTAATGCTGGAATGGCAAGCTTGATTTCCTTATGCCCCAGGGCCGCCAATTCCTCAAATATCAGCACCAGACCTAAACGAACCACAAAACGCTCGTCACGCAGCAAATCGCCAGTCCAGGCAAAAAGGCTGGAGTCCTGCTTGAACATGGCAATTATGTTGTCGGCATGCCCCATTTCCAGAAAATCTTTGATAACCACCTTCGTTTCTT
>DRPV01000259.1 GCA_011330685.1 Desulfobacterales bacterium | reverse complement strand
GCCCCCCCGCCGGTCCGCAGGCGCCTCCGGGCCAGGTCAGCGGCAGCCTTAATTATTTCATCATCCGTCTCCCTGCCCCTGACGGCGAGCAGGGCGCGAATCCAGACGGTTATATCATTGTCCGTCCCATAATTTCCCCGGCCAAGTTCCGCGAGATGCGACAACTCGAGATGACTGTGACAATTAATCAGGGCCGGGGTTATGATGCAGTCCTCCAGTTCAACAACCCTGCCCTGCCCCCGCAGCTGGCTGAAGCTGCCCAGCGCCGTAATCCGGCCGCCGGCCGCCACAACAGCGCCGTCCCTGATGGGCGCGCGGCTCACCGGCACCACCAGGGGTGCCCGGTAGCAGATCACTTCACTCACCCGGCAGCCACTAAGCGGTAATCCATATAACGCTGGCGGGGGGTAAAACCCGCCCCCTCCACCAGCCGCCTGATCTCCTTCTCACTGAGTCGGAAACTGACCCCGGCCGCGGCCACCACGTTTTCCTCAATCATGGTGCTGCCGAAATCATTGGCCCCGAAAAACAGGGAGAGCTGGGCAATCTGCCCCCCCTGAGTAACCCAGGAGGCCTGAATATTATCGACATTATCCAGGAATATCCGGGACAGGGCCAGCATCTTCAGATAATTAAAGGCGCTGGTCTTGGCGATATGAGACAGAGCGGTATTATCGGGCTGAAAGGGCCAGGGAATAAAGGCCGTGAAACCGCCGGTTCTATCCTGTAAATCACGCACCCTCTGCAGATGTTCAAAACGCTCGGCCATGGTCTCCACATGCCCGAACATCATGGTGGCCGTAGTTCTCAGCCCCTGATTATGGGCCTCCTCCATGACCATTATCCATTCATCGGCGTTACATTTACGGGGCGCGATCTCGGAGCGCACCCGGTTACTTAAAATCTCGGCCCCGCCGCCGGGGATGGAATCCAGCCCGGCCCGGCGCAGACGGGCGATTACCTCGGCCACACTCAGGCCGAACAGGGCAGCAAAATGCCAGATTTCCGGCGGCGAAAAGCCGTGAATATGAATATCCAAGCCCTTCATGAAGCGGAGCATCTCCTCGTAAAACTCCAGAGGCTTGTCGGGATGCAGACCGCCCTGCAGCAGAATCTGGGTGCCGCCCAGTTCCTTGGTTTCTTTTATTTTGCGGGCCAGTTCGGCCTGGCTTAAAACCACCCCCTCCGGGTCTTCAGGGGCCTTGAAAAAGGCGCAGAATTTACAGCCCGAAATACAGATATCAGTATAATTTATATTACGGTCAACAACATAGGTCACCACGGATTCCGGGTGCCGACGGCGGCGCGCGGCGTCAGCGAGAAAGCCCAGGCGCAGCAGATCAGCCTCTGCCGCTAACTCAAGGCCCTCGGCGGCGGTGATCCGTTCTCCGGCTAATATCTTATCATCAATCATCCTGATATCTCCGTAACTCCTCATACAGGGTATCACGCTCAATGGGAACCCGCCCCGCCTCCCGGATCAGGGCCACCAGCTTGTTACTGGTCAGCATCTGCCCGGTCTCGGCACCGGCCATATGGGTAATCAGTTCCTCCTTGACTGTGCCGTCCATATCATCGGCCCCGAAGGAGAGGGCGATCTGGGCCAGTTTCTCGCCGATCATTACCCAATAGGCCTTGATATGGGGGAAATTATCGAGAAAACAGCGGGCCACAGCTATATTCTTCAAATCGTCAATCCCCGAGGTACGGGAGAGATCGGATAATTCCGTATTCCGGGGATGAAAGGCCAGGGGAATAAAGGCCAGGAAACCGCCGCTCTCATCCTGGGCCTGCCGCAGGGCGGTCAGGTGCTCCACCCGTTCCGCCATGGTCTCAATATGACCGTAAAGCATAGTGGCATTACTCTTGATTCCCAGGCGGTGCGCGGTCTTGGCCACCTCCAGCCACTCCTCGCCGGAAATCTTTTTTTCACAGGTCAGGGCCCTGATGCGCGGACTGAAGACCTCGGCCCCGCCGCCGGGCAGGGAACCCAGCCCTGCCGCCTGCAGCTCCAGCAGGGTATCATCTACTGAGCTGCCGTTAATCCCGGCGAGATGGGCAATCTCCACGCAGGTAAAGGCCTGGATATGAACATCGGGACGTACCTCTTTAATGGCCTTTAAGGCCTCAATATAATATGAAAATGGTAAATCAGGATGGAGGCCGCCCACCATGTGAATCTCGGTAATGGGCTCGTCAAGACGTTCTTCCACCTTGCGGCGGATTTCATCAATGCTCATCTCGTAGGCCTGCTCCGCCTCCTTGTCCTTGCCAAAGGCGCAGAATTTACATAAATTGGTGCAGATATTGGAATAATTTATATGTTGGTTATAGATAAAATAGGCCTTATCACCATTTTTCCGTTCCCGGACAATATTGGCCAGAAAGCCCAGGGCCAGAATATTATCAGTCTCATACAGACGCAGGGCGTCAGCGGCATCAAGACGCTCGCTGTGCTTGATTTTGCTTAAAATATCTCCCAGGCCGGCTGCTTTAATCATCTGTTCTTCCATATTTTACGCCCCCATTTTTGTATTTTTTCCGTCAGTACCAATTCCATTTTTAAGCGCCTCTATGATAGTATCCATCTTATCCTCAACCATGGCCCTGTCAGCCGCTGCCAGTTCCAGGCCATCATCGAGATAGGAACGGGCGTAGGACTGTAAGAAACGATCCATGGCGGCGTCAATCATAAATACCACCACCGCCACCGGCACCTCAGGCCGCAGCCCGCCACTCTCCAGGGCGGCGGCCGCCAGGGGGCCGAAAAACTCCATGGAAAAGAGCCGCACCCGGCTTATAATCTCCTCCCGGCGCGGAATATCCTGCTCGAAAAGGACGTTTAAATAAAGTTGGTAATAGGCGGGATATTTATCAATAAAAAGAATACCGGCCGCCCAGACCCGCCGCACCGTCAGCCAGAAATTATCAGGCCGGCAGTCAACAGCCGTGGGCTTACCCACCATGCCCTTAACCAGACGGGTAAAACGCTCAAAAACGAAGAGGAAGGTCGCCTCCTTGTTATCAAAATACTGGTACAGAGAACCCTTGGCAATCCCCAGCCTCTTCACCACGTTATTGAGGCTGGCCCGCCGGTAGCCCTCCCGGGCGAACTCCTCCACCAGGGCCTTTTCAATACGCAGCCTCTTCTCCGCCGCCAGATTACGGAAGGTCTGTTTTGGTGTGGTTAATTTATTTTTTTCATTTTTCATCGTGTGACCAGGTAGTCATATATACCATATATGACTACCTGGCAAGGATTTATTTACTGTCCGCCAATCTGGCCGGGGTGCGCCAGGCATTATTTTCAATGGCCCACTCTTCGCAACTGTTGTCCATCGGTAACAAAAAAGACACTGCCGACAACAGCGGTATTCAGAACCTGAGCTCCGGCCTGCCGGTACCGGCGCACAACCTCCGGAGCCGGGAATATCCCCCTGCCATGACGCTCTGCCTGAACCACCGCAAAGGCGGGCTTGACGGCCTCGATAAAGGCCATACTGCTTGAGGTTCGACTGCCATGATGCGGAACCTTAAGCACGTCACTATGCAGCTCATCCGCCCCCACTGACTTAATCAAATGCTCTTCGGCCCGTCTCTCAATATCGCCGGTAAACAGAAAGGCGCGTTTACCAACAGTCAGTCTCAAAACCAGGCCCTGATTATTGCGCTGCCGGTCGGAGTCGGCCCCGCCATCTCTCCGCCCTTCGACGGCAGCCAGATTAAGCAGATTACGGAGCCGCACCGCATGATCACGATAAAGGACACTGCCGCCCGCGGCAACCCGTAGCTTGATTTTAAGTTCACGAGCCAGCTTAAGCAAATCCTCAAAGCCCTCCTCGTCCACCACCATGGTATTAACCCAGAGAACCGAGGGCCGAAAACGACGCAGGATAAAGGCCAGACCGTTATAATGATCGGCATGGGGATGGGTGATAATAACGGCGTCTACCCGGCTTATGTGCTTATACCAGAGGAAGGGGGCAACAACACTTCGCCCAACGTCATAATAGCGGACAGACCTGCGTTGACGGCGGCCGCTGTCAATAATAATGGTATGAGCGCCGGGCAGGCGTAGGATACTACAGCCGCCGTGTCCCACATCCAGGAAGCTCACCCTTGTCTTACCGTCGACAGACGGCTTAACCGGCAGCAGAGCCAAGAGCGCGATTATAATAACGCCCACGAGGAGCCCCCAGCCGCCCCTCTTAAACCATAGGCCTAAAAGCCCCAGGGCCGCGTACCAGAGGATAATCTGAACCCAATATGGAGTTGGAAGCCAGAGAGTAAACGGCAGGGCAGCCAAAAGGCTGGTGATCTTCAGAGCCGCGCTGATCCCTAAAGCGCCAATCTTAAATAACAGGGCGCTCAGGGGGGCAAAGGGCAAGGTCAGACAGCCGAGAATACCCCAGGCCAGAGCCCATAGACATAACAGAGGCTCAACAATTAAGGTTGCCAGGGGACTTATAAGGGCCAGACGATGAAAATCAGCAATGATTATGGGCGCGGTACCCGCCATGGCGGCCAAAGAGATTAGAATGGAGAACAGGCTCCAGCGCCACAGCCGATTACGCCGCCACCATGGGGCCGTGGCGGCGGGAGCGGCAGCCAGCTGCCGCAGAGGCCCGGCAAAAACAGCAATGGCCGCCATAGCCGCGAAGGACAGCTGAAAAGAAACAGCAAAGAGCAGGGTTGGCTTAAAAGCCAGAATTATCAGGGCGGCAATGGCGGTGTTATTGGCAATTGACCACTGCCTGTCCATCAGGAGGGCCGCAACAAAGACCATGGTCATCAGCAGCGCCCTAACCGCCGGTGGATGAAAACCGGCAATAAGGGCATAGACAGTAAGGGGAATTAACGAGATCAGGGCCGCCACCTTCAGGGCAGGAATCCGCAACAGGAGCCAGGTACTGCGTTTCAGAATCCAGAGGACAACAAAACCCACCCCCAGGGCGAGAAGCCCCATATGTATCCCGGAAATAGCAAGCAGGTGTACTATACCGCAAGCCTTGAAATTCTCCATAACCCCAGGGCTGACAGCCGAACGATCACCTATGAGCAGAGCTCGATAAACACCGGCCTGCCGCGGCACCAGTTCATCAAGACGACGGCCGATAATCATCCGCCAGCGCTCAGGCAGATAACGCAGACGGCTGAAGAATCCCGCTAATCCTGCTTTTAAGGGACGATTTATCCTCGTTAAAAGCCGGGGCGAGGAGATCCAGCCCGTGGCCCTTATCCCCTGGCGGCTAAGATAGGCCCGATAATCAAAGGCCCCGGGGACAGTCGGCCCCCGAGGCGGGCTTAAGCGGGTTCGCACCATAAAAGAGTCACCCGGCTGAAGAGAGAGAGGCGGCCGACCAGGCATGGTCAGCCGCACCAGGCCGGCGGCCCTTACCCGCTCCCGGTTGCGGCGCATCTCCCTGACCTTCATTATGAGCACGGTGTTTTCCCGGCCAATGGCCGGAGCCTGCTGGAGGATTCCGCTGACACTTACCTCCCTACCGGCCATGGGAACGGCGTGAGACTGCTGTATTTTAAAATCAGTTGAAAGAGTGGCGTGAATACCGCCGATCATGAAGAAAAAGACCACCAGCAGGGCCTTGGTTATCAACGGCCCATGGCGCTGGGCAATAAGCCGGAAGGCCAGAAGAATCAGAACTATCCAGACCAATACAACCGGGACAAAGGCAATTTTGGCCCACAGGATACCGGCAGCAAAGGCCAGAGTTATGGGAATAATGGAGGTAATTACAGGCTTTTTTGGTAAGCGCTCCATGAACGCGCACATGGCGGCGCCCCTGAAACGCTTAACGTATAGGAGTGTGGTTTATTGAACGTTTGCGCTTCTTGTTTCTTTAATCGGTAAAGGGTTTTAATTTATCACGACGGCTGGAATGACGCAGGCGATTCAAGGCCTTTTTTTCTATCTGCCGAATACGTTCACGAGAGACATTGAAACGCTTGCCAATCTCTTCCAAGGTATATTCCGCGTCCTCGCCAATGCCAAAACGGAGGCGGATAATCTTCTCCTCACGGGGGGTAAGAGTCATGAGAATACTCTTTACCCGGTCGGATAACTCCCGATTCTGCACTGAATCATAGGGCGAGGCTGATTCCTTATTTTCCAGAAAATCGCCCAGGGTACTGTCATCGTCACCCACTGGAGTCTCTAAGGAAATGGGTTCTCTCGAGGCCTCGAGGATGGCCAGAATCTTATCCATCGGCAGACCGGTCTGCTCTGATATCTCAATGGGGGTAGGTTCCCGGCCCAGCTCTTTCAGCATGGAATAAAAGGCCTTGAAGAACTGGCTGCGCAGCTCAAGAAAATGCACCGGCAGCCGGATGGTTCTGGTCTTATCGAGGATAGCCCTGGTAATTGCCTGTCTGATCCACCAGGAGGCATAGGTGCTGAATTTATTGCCTTTGGAATAATCAAAACGAAACACGGCCCGCATAAGCCCCAGATTACCCTCCTGAATAAGATCAGCAAGACTCAATCCCTGGTGCATATAGCGTTTGGCGATACTGACCACCAGGCGAAGGTTGGCCTTGATCATGGCATCCTTAGCCCATTCGATATTGCGGGCATAGGAGGAGATTTTCACCTTGGCTTCAAGGAGTGAGGGAATCTCCGTATATTTACCGCTCACCGAATTGATGGTACGGATCATGAAATTCAAGTGCTGCTTCTTGGGCTTCAGGGTGGGATCACGCTTTTCCCAGAGGGCCAGACGATCAACAAGGATTTTAATCTCCGGCACTCCGGAGTCATTAACCCGAATAACATTGATTATGGCGTTAAAGCCCTGGCGAATAGCCTTGGAATATATCTCCTCTTCCTCGGGGGACAAAAGCTCAAACTGCCCCATTTCCCTCAGATATGTGGTGGTAGTTTCCTCTGGCTCATGAACGTCATATTGCGGAATCGCCTCAATAACCGTTACATCATCGCCATCATCCTTCCCCTTATCTTTCCCGGTTGCAGGCAGACGCGGCGGAACACTGAGAACCACAATATTATTTTTTTCCAGGAAATCATAAATCTGGTCAATAAACTCAACACTTTTATGCTCTGGAATTAGATCATTGAGGATAGATATAGTAATATATCCCAGATCTTTATGGATGCTTAACAGCTTTTTATTAATCTCGGCAGGCACGAAAATATCTCTCCCGATTCGGAATGAATTAAGGTTGTGGACAGGGCTGTCTTAAGAAAATATGTGAAATACACGAAATTTCATATAATAAGGTCATAACAGACAAAAAGCAAGATATTTAAAGCCAGAAATAATGATTTGTAATAAATATATGGCCATGGTAGGGCATATGTCAAACAATAATCGTAAGCGCTCTATGAGCACCACGAGAAACAGGAGAAACACATGCATAAAACCACTGATTTCATCCCCAGGCGCGGGAGCGGTATTCTACTCCACATTTCCTCCCTTCCCAGCCCCTACGGTATTGGTGATCTGGGCCCGGCCGCTTACAATTTTATAGACTTCCTTACCAGCTCCGGCCAGTCCTTCTGGCAGTTCCTGCCCCTTTGCCCGGCCGAAACGTCCCTGGGCTGTTCACCATATATGGGGTTGGCCTCCATGGCCGGCAATCCTCTTTTTATCAGCCTCGACAAGCTTTGTGATGAAGGCTGGCTGACAGCTGATGATCTAAAAGAGGCCGATCATTTTAATTTATCGGAGTATCAGGTTGATTATGAGGCGGTGAGTAAACTGCATAATAACCTGCTGCACAGGGCCTTTCAAAAATTCATGGCTGCCGGCCCGGCCCTGAACCAGCTAAAAAAGTTCAGTGCCGAAACGCCCTGGCTCGATGATTACGCCCTCTTCATGGCCATTCGTGACGAACAGCACAACCAGCCCTGGAATAAATGGCCGGCGGCCATCGCCCGCCGCCTCCCGGAGGCCGTCAAGAAATACCGTAAACGGCTAACGGAACGTCTTAATTATTTTCGCTTTGAACAATTATGTTTCCAACGCCAATGGCAGAGCCTCAAGGATTACGCCAACGGGCAGGGAATAAGCTTCATTGGCGACCTCCCCTTCTATGTCGGTTTTGACAGTGTTGACGTCTGGGCGCATCAGGACTGCTTTGAGCTTGACGACCAATCGCAGCCCCTCTATACCGCCGGAGTGCCACCGGATTATTTCAGCGCCACCGGCCAGCATTGGGGCAACCCCATCTACCGCTGGCAGAGCAGTAAGCATCGAAAGAACAAGGCGCTTTACGCCTGGTGGCGGCGGCGTTTCACCGAGATGAGCAAGATGGTCAATCTTACCCGTATAGATCATTTCCGGGGTTTTGCCTCCTATTGGCGAATCCCGGCCGCAGAAACCACCGCCGTCAATGGCCGCTGGCTCAAGGGGCCAGGCCAATCTTTCTTTAAGGAAATGACGGCAAGCCTGAAGAATCTGACAATTATTGCCGAGGATCTGGGCATAATTACCCCGGATGTTATCAGCCTGCGGGACAGCTTAGGGCTGCCCGGCATGAAGATCCTGCAATTCGCCTTTGATTCCGACGCCAAGAATTTATACCTGCCCCATAATTTTGAGACCACAAATTGCGTAGTCTATACCGGCACCCATGACAACAATACAACCCTGGGCTGGTATATGGGCCAGGCCTCGGAAGGAGCCCGAAAACGCCTCAGACGTTATGCCAACTGCCGGGATGAGAATCAAATCCACTGGCAGATGCTGCGCCTCGCCATGTCTTCCACCGCTGTCCTGGCCGTTACTCCCCTGCAGGATGTCCTGGGCTTTGGCGAAGACTGCCGGATGAACATCCCCGGCAGCCCGGATAATAACTGGCGCTGGCGCTGCGCCGAAAGATTCATCAATACCGAGACAGCCCTTAGGCTACGTTCAGAAACGGAATTTTATGACCGTATTTAGCCCTCAGCTTCAAAAATCTTCAAAGTCATCATCAGCCATGGGAATAACATCCTCAGGACGACTCTTGGCAGTTATCCGTGGCGAGACCTTTTGAGGCCTCCCAGCGGCGTGGGCAGCAACAGCCGGTTTTCGCGCGGCTCGCGGCAAGGCCGCTTTTTGAGCAACCGGTTTAAAGGGCGGCGGTATTTTTAGCCGCCTCGGCCGCCCGCATGGCGAGATTACGCACCTCGTCGGCCACCACCGCGAATCCGGCCCCGGCCTCCCCGGCCCGAGCCGCCTCTACAGCGGCGTTTAAGGCCAGCAGATTAGTCTGAAAGGCAATCTCATCAATAGTCTTAACTATTTTCTGGGTTTCCTCACTGGCCGTAGATATATCGCCCATGGACTGGCTGATATTACCCATAGCCTCATCGGCCTCTTTAACAATCTTCGCCTCTTCAGACGAATCTGTGGGTGATGTCCGGAACCGGCAAGTTGCCAAGTGTATGATATAAAGCAATTTCTC
>DRPV01000258.1 GCA_011330685.1 Desulfobacterales bacterium | reverse complement strand
GATGCGGTCATTGAACATATAAATGAAGAGGGCCGGCGGCAGGAGGTAAAACTGGCAGATAAAGAGCGTGATATTGCCCGCTTGCAGGAGAATGTTGATAGGCAGCAGCGGCTGATTACCGAATTATCCGCCTCCTTAAACCATATTCAATCTACCAGGGCCTGGAAGACAATTCAGAAATTATATCGGCTGAAAAATAAACTCCGGGGGTAAATCGTCTGGCCGTAGAACACCTTGGTTTCATCTTTAGTCTATCCTCAATAGTAAAATCTTACCTCAATCAGGAGCCCTGTTGTATCCGCGGTTTTATGCAATTCCCGCCTCTAAATTTAAGCACTATATCACCAAAGTTGTTTTCCTGCATTCTTATAACTGTCGGATAAAAGGTCGTTATTACATTGTAGGATAGGGCTGATAAAAAATGAACGAAAATTCATTTTTTCCTTGCCTTATCTTGTAAAAGGCCTTCTAATATAATTAAGAGTACTGTTTTTTTAAGATACTCTTTTGTCATTGATTGATGCTGAATTACAGAGGTTTATGGGGTGCTGTTGCCAATATGGCGTGGAACTTAACCGCGGCGGGGGTGCGCAGATGAAGAGACCTTTCCTGTTTGAAGCACGAATCGGGATAATCTTGTTTAGTTGGCTGGCCTTGATGTTGTTTATATGCCCACGGCTTTACGCCTTGAGTAATGATGACTGCGCCGACTGCCATGGCGACAAGGATTTTTCCGTAGTCAAGAATGGCAAAAAAATCAGTCTTTATGTCAATTTTGACCTTTTCAAACAGACTGTACACGCTGAAAACGGCTGTCTGTCCTGCCATGAAGATGCCGATGTCGAGGGTGATGAACATCCGGTGTTGGGGCCGGTCAAGTGCGCCAACTGCCACGATAAGATCGCCGAGATATATGAGAAGAGCGCCCACTCGGAGTTTCGCCAGCATGGGGACATGCTGGCGCCTAAATGCTCTGACTGCCATACCAAGCATGCCATTTTCCCGCCAACCGATAAGCGCTCATCCGTTTATAAACTGAATATTCCCTATACCTGCGGCCGTTGTCATCGTGAAGGCTCCAAGATGACCAAGGCCGAGGGCTACCGGCTGAATCAGCATAATATTGTTGAGAATTACTCCATGTCCATTCACGGCCGCGGCCTGTTCGTGGATGGTCTGCTGGTAACCGCCGTCTGCAGTGATTGTCATACCGCCCATAATATCCGTGGTGAGGACGATCCCCTATCCAGTGTTAATCGTAAAAATATAATTGATACCTGCGGCAGGTGTCATGCCGGGATTGTGGCGAAGTTTAAAAAGTCGGTACACAGCCCGCTGGTGACCAAGACCAAAAAACGGCTGCCGGTTTGTATCGACTGTCATACCTCGCATACCATCAAGAGGCCGAAGGGCTCTGGATTCAGGGCAATTATTGCCTCTGAATGCGGCAATTGCCATGAGGAAGAAAGTAAAACCTATATTGAGACCTATCATGGCCGGGCCTCTCTGCTTCGGGGCGGAGCTGCCACCGCAAAATGTTCCGACTGCCACGGCTCCCATTATATCCTGCCGGCCTCTTCACCTGATTCCACCATCAATAAGGCCAATCTGGTCAAGACCTGTTCTAAATGTCATCCCAAGGCCAATGTGGGATTTACTGAATATCTTCCTCATGCCGACTATCACCAGAAAGGTAAATACCCTTATCTTTACTATACCTTTCTGGCCATGACCGGGCTGCTGGTCGGCACGTTCTCTTTCTTTGGTATTCACACCCTGTTATGGCTCGGCCGCTCTCTGTATAACCGGGTTATTCATTTGATAAGAATAAAGTAAAGGGGCATTAATTCAATAAGGGATTTGAGGAGGTGTGAGATGGCTGAGAAAAAACTTTATTTACAGCGCTTTTCCGTTTTTCAGAGATTGATTCATCTTTTGGTTATTTTGAGCTTTCTGACCCTCGCTATAACCGGTATGGCCCTGAAGTTTGCCATGGAGCCCTGGGCGCAATGGATTTCGCAGATGGCGGGCGGCTTTGTTGTTCTTGGGGCTCTGCATCGTTTCTGCGCGCTGATTACCTTCTTCTATTTTTTCCTGACCCTGATCCTTATTCGTAATAAATGGCGGGAGTCCGGTAAGGGGTTCTGGAAGTTTATGTTTGACCCCGAGGGGTTGATGCCGAGTATGAATGATCTGCGGGAGATAGGCGGCTCTTTCAGGTGGTTTTTCGGCGGTGAACGCCCCAAATACGGCCATTGGACCTATTGGGAAAAATTTGATTTTCTCGCCGTTTTCTGGGGTATTGCGGTCATTGGCGGCTCGGGGCTGGCGTTGTGGTTTCCGGTGCAACTGGGCCGGATTATCCCTGGCTGGTGGCTTAATATTGCCACTATAATCCATAGTGACGAGGCCCTGCTGGCGGCGGGCTTTATCTTTACCATTCATTTTTATAATACCCATATGCGGTTGAAAAAATTCCCCATGGATCCGGTGATTTTTGTCGGCTCCATCACCTTGGATGAGCTTAAAGAGGAGCGGCCAAGGGAGTACGAACAGTTAAAGGCCGACGGCAGCCTGGAAAAACTTCTTACCGATAAGGCTCCTGAGCCCTGGCTTAAAAAACTGGCTTTTACCTTCGGCCTTTTTGTAGTCAGTACCGGAACTATCCTCATCGTGGCCATAATTGTGACCATGTACCAGCATCTCGTTTGATGATTTTTTATTTTTCCGGCAAAAACAGCCACTTTGGGAGAAGTTTTATCAGCTTTATGTAACCTGTAAATCAATCCGTTTGGTCAATAAAATAAACAAGCGCCGCGGCTCTCTTAAAGAGAACCGCGGCGCTTGTTTTGTCTGTGCTGGTGAATATTTCTTGCCTGTTGCCGGGATGTAGGGTTAAATCTTCCGCGGACAGGTAATGTGGCCGTCTCCGAAAGAATAAAAAATTTTCCTGCTTGTATGCGTACCAAAATCAGTATCCGGGGAGCCCGGATGCATAATTTAAAAAATATCAGTCTGGACCTGCCCCGTGATAAATTTATCGTTTTCACGGGGCTTTCCGGTTCCGGTAAGTCTTCTCTGGCCTTTGATACCCTCTATGCCGAGGGCCAGAGGCGTTACGTGGAGTCTCTCTCCACCTATGCCCGCCAGTTTCTGGGCCAGATGGACAAACCGGAGGTGGACAGCCTGGAGGGGCTGTCGCCGGCGGTTTCCATTGAGCAGCGTACTACCAACCGTAATCCACGTTCCACCGTTGGTACCAGTACCGAGATTTACGATTATCTTCGCCTCCTCTACGCACGTCTTGGTACTTCCCATTGTCCCCGCTGCGGCAGCAAGATTGCCGCCCAGAGTGTGCAGGAAATGACATCGGCGGTTATGAATTATCCGGCGGGCAGCAAGGTTGTTCTACTGGCCCCGGTTATTGAGGCCCAGAAGGGCGAACATCTCGGAGTTCTGAACCGCCTGCGGCAGACGGGTTTTGTGCGGGTGCGGGTAGACGGCGCTCTGTATAGTCTGGATCAGGAAATAAAGCTGGCCAAGACCAAAAAGCACTCCATCGCGGCAGTAGTGGATCGTTTGATTATAAAGGACACGATTAAGCGTCGTCTTTCGGCCTCCATTACCACGGCTCTTGAGCTCTCTGACGGTCTGCTGCTGATTAATTTCCCCGATTCCGGGGCAGAGATTCTTCTGAGTGAACGGGCCGCCTGTCTGCAATGCGGCATTAGTCTGCCCGATCTCTCGCCGCAGCTTTTTTCCTTTAATAATCCCAAGGGGGCCTGTTCCGAGTGCGGCGGCCTGGGTATCCGCCAGTTCTTCGATCCGGAACTCATTGTTCCCAATCCCGCCCTCAGTCTGGTCAGGGGCGGGGTGGGGCCCTGGAAGGATATCGCGGCGGATTCCTATGCCGGTGAACTCGTCCGGGCCCTGGCCGAACATTATAATTTTAAGCTGACCACCCCCTTTGGGAAATTACCGGCCAAGGTTCAGGAGGCCATTATCAACGGTACCGGCAGTGAGGTGATTTCTTTTACCTATCGGCGCCGCCGCCGCTTGATTTCATCGGCCCGGCCTTATCCCGGTCTGCTCAAGCAACTGGAGCGGAGATACAAAGAGACCTCCTCCATGTCCGTGCGCCAGAGCTTGGAACAATATCTTAATATCCGGCCATGTCCAGCCTGTAAGGGGGCTCGTTTAAACCCAGGAGCCCTGGCTGTAACGTTTAATAATTACAATATCTTTGAATTGACGGAGATGAGTATTGAGCGTTTGCAGGCCTGGATGGCGGAGATCGAAATCAGGGGCCAGAATGAAAAAATTGCCGCTCCGATTATCAAGGAGATTCGAGAACGGCTCAACTTCTTGACCGGGGTGGGCCTGGGGTATATCTCTCTGGCCCGGGCCGCCTCCAGTCTTTCGGGTGGAGAATTTCAGCGTATCCGTCTGGCCTCGCAGATTGGCGCCTCACTCATGGGGGTGCTCTATATCCTCGATGAGCCCAGTATAGGGTTGCATCAACGAGACAATCAACGTCTTATCAAAACCTTGATCCGGCTTCGCGATCAGGGCAATACGGTCATTGTGGTGGAGCATGACGCCGATACCATTCTGGCTGCCGATCATGTTCTGGATATTGGGCCGGGGGCGGGCGTTCATGGGGGGGAGATTATCTATAACGGCCCTACCAGCGGCCTGTTTGCCAAGGAGGATTCGCTCACCGGCGGCTATCTATCCGGGCGCTTGATCATTCCTCTGCCCGAGAGCCGTCGACGGCCGGGGCGGGGTAAAAGAATTACCATCAAGGAGGCGCGGGCCAATAATCTCAAAAACATTACCGCTCACTTTCCCCTGGGGTTGATGACCTGTGTCACCGGGGTTTCCGGTTCCGGTAAATCCACTCTGGTGATGGAGACCCTCTATAAGGGGGCGGTGAATATTCTCAACGGGGCGCGGCAGGCGGCGGGAGAGGGCAGGATCAGCGGTCTGCGGCATATTGACAAGATAATTAATATTGACCAAAGCCCCATCGGCCGCACTCCACGTTCCAACCCGGCCACCTATACCGGGGTTTTGTCCCCCATTCGGGAGCTGCTGGCCCGTCTGCCCGAAGCCAGGGCCCGCGGTTATAAGGCCGGCCGCTTCAGCTTTAACATCAAGGGCGGCCGCTGCGAGGCCTGTCAGGGGGATGGTCTGCTCAAGATCGCCATGCATTTTCTGCCCGATGTCTATGTCACCTGCGAGTCCTGCCGGGGCAGTCGTTATAATCCGGAAACCCTGGATATCCTGTACCGGGGCAAGAGTATTGCCGATATTCTGACCATGAATGTGGAGGAGGCCCTGGAGTTTTTTAAGAATATTCCGCCCATCAAGAACCGCCTTCAGACCCTGTATGATGTGGGCCTGACCTATATCTCTCTGGGGCAGTCATCCACCACCCTCTCCGGGGGTGAGGCCCAGCGCATCAAGCTGGCCCGGGAGCTGAGTAAACGGGGTACCGGCAGTACCCTCTATATTCTTGATGAACCCACCACCGGCCTTCATCCCGCTGATATTCAACACCTCTTAAATGTGCTGCACCGCTTGACCGATGCCGGTAACACGGTGGTTGTTATTGAGCATAACCTGGATGTCATCAAGACCGCCGATCAGATTATCGATCTCGGGCCGGAGGGCGGTGATGAGGGGGGAGAGATAATTGCCGGCGGCACCCCGGAGGAGGTGGCCGCTGAGGCGCGGTCATATACCGGCCGTTTTTTAAAACAGATCTTGTAGTTTCAGGCCATGGTTCGCGGCCTTTTCAGCGGTTGGCAGGGCTAACTTTTTTAGGCAAGCGTTTTTTGCTTATTCTTAGTATATAAAGACCATTTGGCATAAAAATCTCTAATCAGATAAAATCTCAAACAGGAATAAGATAATGACCGAACAACAAAACGAAGCTAATAGTGAGCAGCCTATTTTCCGTCTCCAGAAGCTCTATGTCAAGGATATATCTTTTGAAAATCCCAACGCCCCGGATTGTTTTGCCGCTAATCAGCAGAACGACCAGCCCAAGGTGGAGATTAATTTGAATCTCGCCAATAAAAAATTGGCCAATGATGATACCTATGAGGTGGAAATTAAGGTTACCGCCAAGGTTACGCAGGGTAAGGAAGACAAGACCCTCTTTATAATCGAGGTCGAGCATTGCGGCATTTTTACCATCAAAAATATTCCGGCGGAACATTTAAATGCCGTGCTGGCCGTTGATTGCCCGACTATGATTTTCCCCTATACCCGGCAGATTGTCAGCCAGATGACCGTGGATGGCGGTTTTATCCCCTTCCTGTTAGAGCCGGTGAACTTTCTGGCTCTTTTTCAAAACGCCCAGAAACAGCAGAGCGAGCAGGCCAAGTAAAGACCTGTAAATTTAATTACGGCAGCGAACTACGGCAGTGAACAATAGGCCAATAATCGCTATAACCCCTGCCAGGGGCGGCAATGCCCTAAATTACCGCCATTAAGGCGTGGGGCGGCAGACCGCCCAGGGGTTGTTGGCCGCTGGGCTGGTTGATAACCCGGCCCAGCAGTTCCGGCAGGGACACATCCTTAAATAGATAAATCTCCAAGCCGGCGGCGCTGACTTCGTAATCGTTTATTACAGTCTCCCACTCCGCTGTTAATTTGTCCATCAGGGGCTTGTTTACGGGAGCGCCCTGGCTCAGGCTGCGTAATTCTTTCTCTAAGGCTTGCAGGGTTTGGCTTCCGGTCTGCCTGATTTTATTTCTGCGCTCTAAGTATTTATTCTTCTCCCCCTCACAGTTCGGCAGCGGCAGGCGGCAGACGAGACTTGGGCCTTTGTCAAGTTCCCGGCTGTAATAGTCAGCGAGAAGCTCGAAGGTCTCCCGGCTGGCCGGGGCGGCTGTCCATGGTCTATTCACCTCATGGTCGGCCATGAAGAGATATATCCAGGCCTTAAGCTGCTGAATTGCCGGGCCGCCTGCCTCGTGGGCGGTCAGCGGGGGAGCGGCGGTTGTTGCCGCCGTCGTGTTCTGCAGGGCGCCTAACATTGAGGCCGTCCGCTGTTCAACCTGTTGCAGGCTGGTGTTTATTTCTTCCTCCTCATCGGTCATAATCTCTGATAACCGGAGCAGGAGACGGGCCTGGGTTAAGGCGTCGAGCTTTTTATCGGCGCTGTTTTCCGGTGCCATAATGCGGCTTACCAGATCCCAGACCGCCTCTTCGTCGACATGCATGGCTGTTGACATGGAAAATACACCGCCGTTGTAATATTCGCTGCGGTTGGCCGAGATATCACTGATTAGGTGTTGGAACTTTTCCAGGTCATCCGCAAAGGGCACCGGGGCGTAGTGTCTGATTAAGTGCTGTCGGTTGTAAAAATCTTCTTGCCGACAGGTATCCTCCGAAGCGGCATATAAGAAAATCTCATCAAAGACGATAAGAAGTTGGCGAAAAAGCCGCTCCCGGGGGACACTTAAGGGTGGTATGAGGATAGTTTTCAAATTCATAATAGTAAGGATGTCAGATGAAAAAGGTTAATGAGTCGGTAACACTTACCATATCCATCATGGTTTATCTCTTGTTAAGTGTGCGTTATTTCCCCGATGAGATTCTTAAAACTCTGGCCTGGACCGGCATGCAGATACTGACCGTTTCCCCGCTCACTGTGGGTGGTACCTTTATTATTGTTGTTGTTCTGCAGAAAGCAATGGGCGTCAAAATTCCCAGGGACAGAATTGTCAGAATATTTCTTACCTTGGGAATAATTGTTGAATTGCTTTACGGCCTCTATAATTATGTTGGAGTCAAAGGGGTGTAAAATCAGCGAATCAACGAGTTTGGCGGGTGATAACCAGATGGCGATGTGGTGTTGGGCAGCAGCATGGAGCCTCTGCCGATGAGGGTGCCGGGGTTGGTTACGGAATTGCAGCCAGTCTGTACATTATCACCCAGAACCGCCCCCAATTTTCTTAGTCCGCTGCTGACGATTCCATCCGGGGTTCGAATCGGCACCTCGCCGCCGGTGAAACGCAGGTTGGCCATCTTGGTGCCCGCCCCGAGATTTACCCGGCTGCCTAAGATGCTGTCACCAAGATAGGCGAAATGGCCGGCCTTGGCATCATCCATTAATATTGTATGCTTGACCTCTGTGGTATGGCCGATAACTGTGCGCCGCCCGGCGAGGCAATACCCTCTGATATAGGCCCCCTGCCGCACCTCGGAACAATCTCCAATAACAGATGGTTCCTTGAGCATGGCTCCTGATTCCAGGATAACACCGGAGCCTAAGGCTATCTTAGGGCCGCCAATGACTACCCCGGCCATGATAAGGGCGGCCTCCGGCAGGAGCTGGTTGTCTTTGTAAACGGCAAACTGTCCTTTGGCTGGATCTCCCAGCTTAATTTTACAAGCGCTTGCGGGGAAAATCTCACCCCTGATATATACCATGGCGGCGGGCAGGGGAGCATTGAATACAAGACTATCACCCTTAAGGGACGGGTAGTCGTAATCATTCATGTACTCTTTCAGGCGTTTCAGGGCCTCCCAGACATAACCGGATTCGAACAGTTGGCGGTGCTCAAGCCCCTCTAAGTTAAAAAACGAATCAGAATTCAACACAATCGACATCCCCGCCTCTTTCTTTAATCAGGGCCTCCAGCTCGGTGTAATTCCGCAGGTTGTTATTTGTGAACATCAGGGCCATACCGTTATTTTCG
This sequence comes from Desulfobacterales bacterium, assembly GCA_011330685.1. Lineage (GTDB taxonomy): Bacteria > Desulfobacterota > Desulfobulbia > Desulfobulbales > VMSU01 > JAADIV01. Next base: position 12,065 of record DRPV01000258.1, on the reverse strand, counting down.
GCCCTGGTAACTTCTCCCTTGAGGCGCAGGGGGCGGTTGGCGGCCGGGGCGGCGTCATGAAATTCGATATCGCACAGGGTTCCCGCCGCTGGATTATGATTCCCCTTTACCCATATTCCCACCAGACTTAAATTCTGGGCGGCGCATTCGGTAATAACCTGATTGGCAAAGATTAAATCGACCTTGCCGGTATAAGGAATACGGGGGTGTTTACGTTTTGATTGGTGCTTACCGGTCATGAATTCCTCTCATTTATAAATTTGATTAGGCAATTTATAGAAGAAAATACAATGATTAACCGGGATGGTCAAAGGAAAACTGGCCTTAGACGGCAGAGGGGGTGGCCAGGTCTTCCACGAGAAAGGGTGAGCAGCGGACGGCAATGCTCTTTTTCTTGACCCAGATTAAGACCATATTAACCGTTTCGCCGTTGACGTTAACAATACTGGCCAACTCTTCGGCGTACTCGACGTCCGAGTTGTTAAATTCATAGTACAGCGAGGCGTGATAGGGGTCGACAAGCAGAATAAATTTTTCTATATCATAGGGATGCTTATGGGGCGAGCCGGAAAACGGCACATGGGTTTTGCGTAAATCAGCGGCTTTCTTGGCGGTGTTAACCGGCTGAATATCCAGAACTTTAGGCTCCTGTAAGAATTTAGTTATCGGCATCGTATCCTCCCGTGGTGTGGAATATAATAGAGAAGCGTTAAGACCATGGTGAACCCCCCGGCGCTGATGACATTATACCATATTGGATTTTTTTTTTGCTATATAGCTGCTGCAGGTAAAAAAAAAATTCTGGTAGTTGCGACTCCCTTGAAATCAAGTATAATAAGTAGGTTTTGTATAACTATTCGGGGAACCAGCCTTGATATTCTCGGATGTCACTCCTGGTCGGTTAGGGCTCTGGGAGGATGACGATGGAATATTGCTGAACAGTTATCTTATATTTTAATATTTTTAGGAGAAAATGATGAGTGAAGATAATTTAATCCATGTTACTGACCAAGATTTTGAGGCCGAGGTGCTGAAATCCGACCTCCCCTGCTTAGTTGATTTTTGGGCTCCATGGTGCGGACCCTGTAAAGCCATTGGCCCGGTGGTAACTGAGCTGGCTGATGAGTTTTCCGGTAAAGTCAGGATTGCCAAGATGAATGTTGATGAGAGCCCTGCCACTCCTGGGAAATACGGTATTCGGGCCATCCCCACCTTGATTTTGTTCAAGGACGGGGAGGTGCTGGACCAGGTGACCGGCGCGGTTGGTAAGGCTCAATTGGCCGCCATGCTTGAAAAAGCTTGATTAAATTGGCAGTCAAAACCTATCAACTGATTATAGTGGGCGGCGGGCCGGGTGGCTTAACCGCCGGGCTTTATGCCGCCCGCGCTCGTCTTGATACCCTGTTGATTGATAAGGGTGCCGCCGGCGGCCAGGTGCTGCGTACTGACTGGATAGATAATTATCCCGGTTTTCCGGAAGGGATTTCCGGTTTTGAACTGGCGGACAAGATGGCCGCCCAGGCCCGGCGTTTCGGTCTTCAGCCGACCCTGGGCGAAGTTGTCTCCATGGAGTTGAGGGGCGAGACCAAAAAGCTATATCTTGCTGATGATGAGGTCTTAAAGGCCAAGACGGTGATTATTGCTACCGGAGCCAGCCCCAATAAGTTAAATGTTCCTGGGGAGGCGGAATTGACCGGTAAGGGTGTTTCATATTGCGCTACCTGTGACGGCCCCTTTTACCGGGATATGGATGTGGCAGTGGTGGGCGGCGGCAATACCGCCGTCCAGGAGGCGGTTTATCTGACTAAATTTGTTAAGTCGGTAACTGTAATTCATCGCCGTGATGAACTGCGGGCCGCGCCGATTATTCAGGAAGCCGCTTTTAAGAATAAGCGGGTTAGTTTTATTTGTGAGTCTGAGGTTATCGGTATCGAGGGCACCACCGAGGTCACCGGGGTGCGGATAAAACATGCCGATGGAGAAGAGGAATTTAAGCCGTTTCAGGGCGTATTTGTCCTGGTGGGTGTCAGCCCCAATAATTGGATGCTGCCTAAGGAATTGGCCTTGGATAATGGTTTTATTATTACCGACGGTATTATGCGCAGCAATATCTCCGGGGTGATGGCCGTGGGTGATATTCGGGCTGATTCTATACGCCAGGTTATAGCCGCTGCCGGCGATGGTGCCGTGGCGGAAAAAACAGCGGAACAATATTTAGAACATCTGCATCAGAATCTGCGGATTGTTATGGAAAGAAAAAAATGCAGCCCAAAATGAAACTAATGCCGGCCGACAGGCCAAAGATATTAACGATTTTTATCGTCCTGATTTTTTTAACTACTCTGCCGGGCTGTGCTTTTATGGACAGTACCATGAATTACCTGGGGATAGGTAGTGGTAAATCGATTCCGGATACCCCTGATTCTCTGGCCTTAAAGGCCCTTGATAATTATAATCACGGTGATTATTCCAAGGCCCTGAAGGTCTTTAATGATATAATGGATCGTTTCCCTTTCAGTAAGGCCGGGCTGCTGGCTGAATTAAAGTCCGCTGACTGCCAGTATTATCTAGGGAAATATCCGGACGCCATCAGCCAGTATAACGATTTCGCCAATAATCATCCCACCAATGAGGCCATTCCTTATGTCATCTTTCAGGTTGGGATGTCGTATTATAAACAGATAGATACTATTGATCGTGACCCTGGGGCCGCCAAAAACGCGGTTGATAGTTTCACGAGGCTGATAAAGTCATATCCACATTCAGCATATGTCCAGGAGGCCAGAGCCCGCCGCCTGGCGGCCCTTAACTTTCTGGCCAATCATGAATTTTATGTCGCCAGTTTTTATGTGCGAACCAATCATCTGCGGGAGGCGAAGGGGCGTTATCTTTATCTGATAAAGCACTACCCGGAAGCATCGGTAAGTGCCAAGGCGCGGAAGATTCTCGCCGCCATTGCGGCTGGTCATCCGCCTAAACGTACCTGGCGTGACTGGCTGCCGGATTTATCTCTGCCGGACTGGCACACCTTCAGCAATCTCAATCCCGGCGGCGGCACTGATTAGGTTGAGCGTTTACGCTTAGCCTGTCGTGCCCCGGCGGCGCCTTTTTCGGAGCTTTTTGTCATAGCGTTCCTGCTCGCTGTAAATGCAGCCGCAATAGGGTTGGCGGTAGAGCTTCATCGCAATGGCAAGATCAATTCCTTCCTGCCAGCCCTCTCTGAAATCCTGATAGAAAAATGGTAAACCATAGCGGGCGGCTAACTGTTCACACTGCTCTTTAATCAGGCTATGCTGTTGATATCGGCTGTAGAGCAGGGTGGTGGAAAAGGCATCGGCTCCGGCCTCCATGGCCTTGATTACGGTGGGTTCAAGGCGCATGGCATAGCACAGTCCGCAGCGCGCATCTTCATGAAATACCACCTGGCGCATATAATCCCGCAGACCGTACTCTTCTTCATATTCCACTGGAAAATCTATTTTCTCGCTTAGTTCCCTTAAGGCCGTGAGGCGCCGCCTGAACTCCCGATAGGGGTGGATGTTGGGGTTAAAAAAATACCCCAGGGGCTGGTGACCCAGCTCCCGTAAATGCTTTACCGGATAGATGGCGCAGGGGCCGCAACAGGTGTGGAGGAAAATCTTCATCCCTTTTTCAGCTTGTAACGGCGGCTGGTAATATTATATTTATTGAGCTTGTAATTAATAATCCGCAGACTGGAATCTAAGTATTTAGCGGCCTTGGTCTGGTTGCCGTGGCAGGTTTTCAGGGCCTCGATGAGAAGTTCCTTCTCAAAATTTTCCACTGCCGCGGCTAGGGATAAGGGGTTTTTGCCGCTGACGGAACCAGCACTCTGTAACGATGGCGGCAGATGATAGCCCTTAATAGAACCCTCATCGCAGATCAACAGTGCCCTCTCCATGCAGTTCTGTAACTCCCTGACATTGCCGGGCCAGTGATATTGCATTAATAAATCAATGGCCGAGGTGGAGAGCCGCGTAACATTTTTATTATTCTCCTTGTTAAAGATGTGCATAAAATGTTCGGCCAGCAGCAGAACATCGGTGGGCCGTTTGCGTAAGGGCGGCAGGTAGATGGGGAAGACATTTAAACGGTAATAAAAATCCTCCCGGAAAGTGCCGTTGGCCACTGCCTCCTCTAAGTCACGGTTGGTGGCGGCGATCAGTCTGACATTGCATTTTCTGGTTTTGGTGCTGCCAAGGCGCTGAAATTCGCGTTCCTGCACGACATTTAACAATTTAAGCTGGAGATTTATGGCCAGGTCGCCAATCTCATCCAGAAAAAGAGTTCCCCCCTCCGCAGCCTCAAAACGCCCTTTTTTAACGCCCTGCGCCCCGGTAAATGCCCCCTTCTCGTAGCCGAAAAGTTCACTTTCCAGCAGGGTATCGGGCAGGGCCGAACAGTTAACCACTATAAATGGTTTCTTGGCCCGTTTGCTGTTATAGTGGATGGCCTTGGCGGCCAGGGTCTTGCCGGTGCCGGACTCGCCCCTTAAGAGTACCGTGGCATTGGAATCAGCCACCCGGTGGATCATCTCCAGGACTTCCTGCATACGGCTGCTGTTGGATATTATATTGTCTAAACGGTATTTCTCCGATAATTCATGTTTCAGCTTCAGGTTTTCATAGAGAAGCTTATCCCGCTCCTGATTAACGGTCTGAATTCTGGTTACTGTCTGGGAGAATAAACCGCTCAGGATGGTGAGCAGGCGGATTTCTTCCTCAAAATCGGCCCCGGATTTGAATTTGCAATCGGCGCTCAGGGTGCCGATAATATTCTTGCCCTGCTGGATGGGAACGCAGAGAAAGGAGGTGATATGGTCGTGGATGGTTCTCCGGGAGCGGGTGCGGTTCAGAAACATGGGTTCGGTGCTGATATCGGGCACGATCATGGGCTTGCCGCTGGCGACAACCCGGCCGGTAATACCCTCACCGATTTTGTAAATTCCCCGTTTTCTGGCCTCCGCGGTCATTTCGTGGGCGACTTCAATCTCAAGTTGACCGGTAATCGGATTGAAAATGGTAACCGTGCCGTTTTTGAGGCCGACATAAGCGGCGAGAATACTCATGGAACGTTTGAGGCAGTCACGCAGATCCGTTGACAGTGCCAAAACTTTGGTTATCTCGTAGAGACAAGTCAGGGTGGCAATATTGTTTTGTTCTTTACTCATAATCAGGATGATTTCTATTTCTGCGAGGGCAGAGGGAGCTTAACTGTAACTTCGGTATTTATATCACCCCTGGCAATGGTAAAAATACCGCCGTGGGCCTTGATGATTTGTTCAACAATGGAGAGGCCCATGCCTGTACCATAGGCCTTGGTGGTGAAAAATGGCTCTTTGGCCTTATCGACGAGTGCGGCCTCGATTCTGTTGCCGGTATCGGTGATTAACAGTTTGAACCATGGGGCGTCAATTGATGTTTTTATGGTTAAAGTACCGCCGTCAGCCATGGCGTCGACAGCGTTCTTAAAGATATGTACCAGGGCCTTTTTTATCTTTACCGAGTCAACTTTCAGAACCGTATCCCGCTTTAGGCAATCTATAATTACTTTTATATTATGCCGGTCTATTTCGGGCTGTAATAGGTTAAGAGCCTCGCGCACCAAGGGGTGAATCTGGGCCATTTTCAACTCAACGGTCTCGGACTCGACAAATTCAAAGAGATTTTTTAAGGTTGATTCAATGCGCTCTGTCTCCTTGACCATGACATCTATGTATTTAGTGATATTGTCATGACTGGTTTTGCGCGATAAAATACGGGCCACTCCGCCGATGGCGGTTATGGGGTTGCGAATATTATGGGCCATTTGAGCGGCCATATGTCCCAGGGCCGAATAACGTTCGGCCTCCACCAGCATATCTTTGTTTTTGTCGAGCTCGTAATTTACCGCTTCAAGCTTGGCAATGGTCTCTTCCATCTTCATGTACAGGCGGCTATGCTCAATAATCAGGCTGGCCTGACTTGAGAAAAGCTCCAGAGCGCTTATATAACTGTTGGTAATGGGGCGGCCGGTAATCAGATTATCGGCAATAATTACCCCCAAGGGCCGCCGGGGTGAATAGAGTGGTACCACCACAAAATCGCGGGCTCCAAGGAGGTTCACCACATCTGTGGGGTCAAAACCCTGGGCCATACCGTTGGTTACCTTAATGGTCTGACGCTCAATGGCGCAGCGGATTAAAATATGATCAACGGCGTTTAAGGGGATTCGCAGCTGTTGGATAAGATGATTAACCTCCGAGGTCTGGTTATGGGCGCAGGTTTTAACCTCTTGGATAATATCAAAAAAGTTAAAGCCTTTTTGATTCAGATCCTGCCAGATTTTACTGGCCTCCTCACGGCATCCCGGCCCGATGGCCATCCGGCCGCGCAGGACATCATCATCAATATCAATCATGGCTAAAAAGGCGCGGTTAAAACGTAAGCCTTCATGGGCGGTAATCCCGACTAAAATTGCCATGAGTATTTCGTCTAACTTAACTGTATCAAGATAAACCGAGTTCATCTTCAGGGAGAGTTCGTGCATCAGTTGAAGCCGGAAGTTAGCATACTCCAACTCTTCCTGATATTGACGATTCTGGATCAGCAGGCGGCGTTTTTCCAGCAGCTTTTTTACGGCTAAATAAATATCCGCCAGGGGAGACGGTTTAGTGAGATAATCATCGGCTCCGGCTCTGATACACTCCATGGCGGTGTTTATATCCGAGACTCCGCTCAACATCAAAATGGCGGCATCGGGATATTGCTTTTTGATGAGGGGCGGAAGGGTCTTGCCGTCAATATCGGGCAGGCCGATATCAAGGAGTACCAGGGCGACATTGTTATGCTCCATGATATGCCAGAAAGAGGCACCGCTGTCAGCCTCTAACAACCGTATACCATATTCCGTAAAATATATCTTTATCGGCTCTCTGATCAAGGCATCATCATCCACCAGGACAATTACCTCATTATCAAGCAGTAACTGCTGTTTATCAAAGTGGCTGTGCTGAAAGCCGGAAGTGGCAGTATCCATATTAAACGTAATAAACGAAAGTTTAAATTGATAATAGTTACGTTAGCTGATAACAAAAAAAGGGCTATATCCGTAATCTAACAGATAAAGCCCCATTTTTTGTTTAGTTATTTTTGAGTTTACATGTCGACGATGAGTTTGTTGCTGTCTTCATTCCAATCCACAACAAGATACCAGGCGCCCATTACCAGAAAAATCAACAGCAGGGAACCGCCGTAACCCAGGAAGGTGTCCGGCATGTAGACAAATGAACCGAGTTTCCCAGAGGACTCGAAATGCGCCGCTCTGAACCAGTTGGTCATCAGGGCGTTGCTGATCCCGAAAAAAGGAACCACGATTAAAAGTTTGATCTGGCCCTCGCCAACCCGCCACAGGGTACCGGTACCACAGCCGCCGGCCAGCATGGCGCCGATGCCGAAAATTATACCGCCGACAACTCCGCCCCAGCCGAAGGTGCCGCGGACATAATTGATTTTATCGAGAACCGGCAGAGGCTTCTGGAGGGTGTCAAGATAGTCAACATTATCAAAGACATCACTCATGTCGATATGGCTGTCTTCGTCTTTTACGGCCTGAACCACACTTGAAAAGGTCTCTCGCACCCCATTTAAACGCTGGGGAACCGGGTATTTGAGGACAGCCGCGCCAATGGCGACAATACATACGCTCAAGGCCACGGATTTGGCCATCTTGCAGTCACCGGTCATGTGCGGTTCCCTGAAGCCCTGGATCATGCACCAGCGCCCGCGGTGCATGGAGTAACCGAGAACGGCGGCAATGACCATCAAACCGCCTAAAGAAGCGGTATAACTCTTGGTACTTGCACTGTAGGCATAGGCCCCCCAAACCAGGCCGATAATCGTGGCAATCCCGACGATAACCTGCAGCCATTTGGGGAACTCAAAGGTTTTGGCGCCGCCTGATCCCCAAGAGACATGCTCCATTTCCCAGTAAAGATATTTAAGCCCGGTTACGGCCCCGATAATCAGCCCCAGCCACATGGCAAAGCCGCTGGCGGAGAGATTTCCTATGGCATTATAGAAACCGCCGACGTTACAGCCGCCGGCCAGGGCCGCTCCAACCCCCATACAGATGCCGGCCATAACTGCCTTGCACATCTCAAGATAAGGTGGAACCCGAATAGCAAAATTCTGGCCAAGATTGGCGGAGGCAAAGGCGCCGGCCACAAAGCCGATGCCGATAACCGACCCGGAACTGATGAGAAAGGCCTTGGGGGTATGTCCTACTATACCAAGACCGTATAAAACCCACTCGCCCCAGTTACGTACCGCCCCTACTGCCCCCCAGGGTCGCCACCAGGCCATAATCAGAACAGTAAACAGGCCGACGATTATCCCCACGGTGTTAACATGCCATTCGTCAAGGCACAACGTTTTGTAAAGGCCTTTAGCCTTACCGGCAAACAACGATTCCTCACTCATAATTCCCCCCTTCCAGTCTTAGTTATGAATTTTTAAAAGTATTTCACCCTTTTAGTATCTTTTTGGAGATATTAAAAAGGAAATCAGGCAATATAAAATATTTCCTTCTTACTCATGAGTTTTTTTTTTGTCAAGCATCTTGTAGACACTAATGTTCGCTTTGAGCTTTATGTTAAGAACAGGGGATGGTTTGATAGCGCTTCATTAACCACACTCAGGCTCATATAACCCCATTATTGTAAGCGTTTCAGGCCGGGAGACAGGTTGATTTTGCCCCCCTTGTGATATCACCGTTGAATCTGGCCGTAAGAGGGACTGAGCGCTTGATAACTGCTTTAAGCAGGGAACGTAAAGGTGATCTTAAGTATGAATAATTGACTCCGTCATTGTGGCATAACGATCATTAACACTCAGCTATAAAACAACCTTGTTTAAAATTATCTTGACATCAAAATTAATCATTGTTAGACAGATAATCTGTGAAATATGAATAATGGTTCATTAATAAACCTTAAATGGAGACTTTATTATGAGTGATTACAAAGTTGCCCCGGCAGATGTTGCGGCAGACCACACCTTAGACGCCAAAGGCCTTAGCTGCCCCATGCCTCTTCTGCGCACCAAGAAGGAAATCGGTAAGATCAGTTCCGGTCAGGTTCTGGAAATTTTAGGAACAGATCCCGGTTCCAGAAACGACCTGCCCGGCTGGTGCGAGAAAAGCGGTCATGAGTTTTTGGGCGAGAAAGAGGATGATGGTTTCATTCGTTTCTATATCAAAAAAGGTTAATAATTTAATTTATCAAAGGTGTTTTTTGGCTTTTTTGATTTAAAGCAAAGAATACGTCGCTTTTCATGGGAGAAAGAAATGGCAAAAAGTGTTGGTATTTTCGTGACTTCACCCCGCTATATGCGTCACGTGGTCGGTATCACCAAGGCCGCGGTCGCTAAGGGTTCTAAGGTCAAGGTTTTTTTCAGCTGGTATTCTACTCACCTGACTCAATGCGCTGAGTTTCCAGCTCTTTGCAAAATGGACGATGTAGATGTTTCTATCTGTGCCGACAGTTACAAAAACTCCGGCTATGATGTAAACGATATTCCCCAGGGCCTTGATGCCAAGAAGATGGCTACTCAGGCACAGCATGGCGTAATCATTGATGATTATGATTGCTACCTGACCTTATAGGACGGAGGAAAATAAATGTCTAAAAAAGCATGTTTTTTGTTTGTGAATAAGGAGTATACCCTGGATGGTATTCGTTCCGCCTTGGGCCTGGCCGTGGAAAATATGTATTCCTACGGTGTGATAATGTATAATGAATTTGAGTCCATAAGCGATTACCACAAGGAAAATATTGAGTGGGTTCGTGATATGGAGGGTGATATCTTTACCACAGTTGATGCCAATGTCGAGAAGCTGGGTCTGACTAAGATCTCCCTCGAAGAAATTGGTCAGAAGCTGCGTGAGATGGATGTTATTGTGCCTTACGGCATTATGCGCTCTGATAAAAGCTGAGGGGGAGTAAGACAAATGAAACTTTTGAATGTATATCGCTCCGAGCCAAATGATGATGTTAAAAAACTGGTGGAGATCGTATCTAAGGATAGAGACGTGGTTAGTTTTGATTTGAATGTGGAAAATCCTGATTACGACAAGATGTTGGATATGGTATTTGATGCTGATCAGACTATCTGCTGGTGGTAGTTTAAGCTTCTTTAACTATGTAATTTCAGGCCCCGTCTTTTAATTTAAAGGACGGGGCTTTTTTTGTAAGCGATCAATTAACTACATCCAACTTCATATAATCCCCTGAAACGTTTACCCTTTTTGTGTTTATGTCTCAGGGGTTCGGGCCGGGGGTAAATTGCTCTTGACTTTAGCGGTCAATTCCAATATTTTACTTAAAATTTATTCAGGTGCCTTGTCAAGGGTTTGGGTATAAAGGATTTCTATAATTTTCGCTCTTAGTCAGTGGCTGTCTATAAATGAGGATTTTTGTCCGGGATCGGATAAAAGGATCATTTGTGGATAAGCCTGTTAAGGGGTGGAAAAACTGCAAATTCTTTTTATTCAATCCATTGGAATGCTTAATAGGGAATCCCGTGTAAATCGGGAACGGGCCCGCCGCTGTGATCGGGGACGAAAGCCGCAATAAGTCACTGTCTGAGAAATCGGATGGGAAGACGCGGCTGTTAGGATGAACCGAGAGTCAGAAGACCTGCCTGGATATCGTCAACGCAACCTCCGTGGACAGGGGTTTGCAGCAGGGTCATGTGGATAAACAGGGAAATCCTCAGATCGATTTTTTATCGGTCCGGGGATTTTTTTTTGCCCCGGCCGGTATCATCCACAGAAAGGAGACAGTAATGAAGAGTAAAATCAGTATGTCAGCAGGATGTGCCGTTGTTTTGGCCCGCAAGGAAAGCGTGGGAGGTCAAAAATGAGGTACATAAGTATTAAGAAGCTCGGGGTTTTGGCAATCGCGGCGATTTTGACTATTAGCTTTTCTAATATCACCTTTGCCATGGGACGCATGCAGGATAAAAAAGCAATTGTTTTGGCTGGATTTGGCACCAGCTATCCGACGGCCCTTGTGGCCATCACCAACATCCAGAAGGATGTTCAGAAGGCCTTCCCGAAGATTAAGGTTCGGTTAGCCTTTACTTCCAATATCATCAGGAATATCTGGCACAAGCGGCAGGGTGACAGCAGATTTCTTGCTGAGCACAAGGATATTCCCAAGGAGATTCTTTATGTGAAAGGGCCTCTTGCCACCATTGCTGAGCTTCAGGATGCCGGTTACAGGACTATTATCGTCCAGCCCACGCATGTCTACGATGGTGAGGAATATACCGACCTTTGTTCATACGTGAGAGGACTGAATGCCATAACGACTATCAAGAAAAAATATATGCCTTTTGTCAAACTGGTAATCGGCCGTCCGGTCTTGGGGAAACATGGTATTACTCACAACTATCACCTTGATATGAAGGCTGCTGCCAAGACCCTGGCGCCGGATGTGGCACTTGCCGAGCAGAATGGGTCGGCCCTGGTCTATATGGGACATGGCAATGAGTACTACAGCACCGGTATCTACGCGGAATTCCAGCAGGTTATGCGCCGGATGTATCCTCAGGCGGAGATTTTTGTCGGCACCGTGGAAGGTTATCCTTCTAAGGACGATGTGGTATCCGCTGTCACTAAGAGCCGGATTAAAAAGATCGTTCTTAAGGACATGATGATAGTGGCCGGCGATCATGCCCATAATGATATGGCTGGTAATGACGAAGATTCCTGGAAAAGCACCTTTAAGAGAGCGGGAGTACGGGTAAAAACTATTATGCATGGTCTTGGAGAAAATCAGGCCTGGGATAATATTTATGTCAATCATATTAAAGATGTGGCACGGGACAATAATATAAAATTGTAAGATATCCGGAGTGTCCAAACTCCTTTGTGCTATATTGGCAGCCGCTTGCTCAGGGCTGCCATTTTGCTTTAATTTAAGGTAACCGTTCACCTGCACCCCATCTTCGTCCGTTTCGGCCCCCTCACGTACAACAGGTACGCTTCGGGGGCCGAAACGAACG
>DRPV01000257.1 GCA_011330685.1 Desulfobacterales bacterium | reverse complement strand
GATAAGGCCGCCGCTCCGGAACAGGGGGGCAGGGCTAAAGGGCCGCAAGACACGTCAAAAGCCCCTGACGGGCCGCGAAAGCCTAATGGTGCCCCTCTGAGCAGTTCTGAAAAGTTACTGATAGCTCAATTGCAGAAGGTGGATCAGGAGGTTCATAATCACGAGTTGGCCCATCTGGCGGCGGCGGGTGGTTATGCCAGGAGCGGGGCTTCGTATCAGTATAAGACCGGCCCGGATGGTCGTAAATACGCCGTGGGCGGCGAGGTGCAGATAGATACCTCGCCTGGCAGAACCCCCGAGGAGACAATCTCCAAAATGGAGACGGTGCGGCGGGCGGCATTGGCTCCGGCCAGTCCTTCCGGGCAGGATCAGATGGTGGCGGCCCAGGCTACTGTTCGTATTGCCAAAGCGGCCCAGGAAATAGTACGGATTGCCGTTGAGCGTAATGCTAAAGAGGGAGAGGCGGCCGTTAAAGGCGCACAATCCGGCCGGAATGACAGCCGAACTCCAGTTCTGCGGGCGGCCGGTGCCGCGCTTGTGAGTCCTGATTCTTCTGCCGTTCAGCCTTCAACATCACATCATACCAGACAGGCCATTCGGCAGTATCTTCGTTCCGCCGCCGGTTCCTTCGGTCGTGTCGTCTGATCATTCCCCCTCTTGACCCCCCTTTGCTTAAAAGCCCGGCAGCTCTGGTGGTGTTGGTGTTTGTAGACATTATGCCGAGTCCTCACTAAAGTCCTTGACAAAGTTCCGGGCTGAAACCATAATCAAGCGATTAAATTAATCGTTTGAGGAGTATTATGCGTACAGATATAGTCCATATTGGAGCTGGGGAGCTTACCTACGAAATTCGTAATATTGTTACGGTTGGTGAGAAATTACAAAAACTGGGAATTGATGTTCACTGGGAGAATATCGGTGATCCTGTGGCCAAGGGCGAGGTTATTCCAGCCTGGATGAAGGATATTGTCGCCGGTCTGGCCCAACAGGATGCCACCTACGGCTATTCGCCAACCAGGGGAATTCTGGCTACCAGGGAGTATCTGGTGGAGCTTACTAACCAGCGGGGCGGAGCTCAGATTACCCCGAGTGATATAATCTTTTTTAACGGTTTAGGCGATGCTATCAGCAAGATTTATGGCATGCTTAAACGTACCGCCAGGGTGGTTATGCCCTCGCCGAGTTATACCACTCATTCCTCGGCTGAAGCGGCTCATGCCGGAGACCGGCCGGTTACCTATCGTCTTGACCCCAACAATATGTGGTATCCGGATCTTGATGATCTGGAAAAACGCATAAAATATAATCCGGCAGTGGTGGCCATCCTGATTATTAATCCTGATAATCCCACCGGGGCGGTGTATCCAGAGGAAATTCTGCGCGGTATGGTGGCCCTGGCCCGCAAATATGACCTCTTTGTTATCTGTGATGAAGTCTATCTGAATATCGTCTATAACGGCTTTAAAACGCTGCCGCTATCCGACATTATCGGTGATGTGCCGGCCATTGCCATGCGCGGCCTCTCCAAAGAGATGCCCTGGCCCGGTGGGCGTTGCGGCTGGATAGAGGTCTATAACGGTCATCAAAGCCCAATATTTGAGAAATATATAAATTCGGTGTTGAACGCCAAGATGCTGGAGGTTTGTTCAACCACCCTGCCGCAGCTTGTCCTGCCGGAGTTATTCAAACACCCGCAATACCACGGCTATCTTCAGGAACGTATTGATCGTTATGAGCGCTATTCCAATATCGCTTATGACTGCCTCAATAAAGTTGATGGTATCATGGTAAACCGCACCAACGGGGCCTTCTATCTGAGTATCGCCTTTGTCCCCGGCCGCCTCAATCACGAGCAGACCCTGCCCATCGCCAATAATGAGGTTCGTCATAAGGTGGAGGTGCTGGTTAATCAATGCGGGGTTTCCCTTGATAAACGATTTGTTTATTATCTTTTAGGGTCCACTGGAATCTGTACGGTACCCTTAACCTCATTCGCTACTGATCTGGACGGCATCAGGGTTACGATGCTGGAGCGTGAGGAGGAGGCGTTCCGTGAAATTATAGAGACCATTGCCCGTGCCATCCGAGATTATCTGGCCTCTGCCGGTTAAATGTAGATTTCCCCTGGGCGTTCTGCCGCAAAAAATATTAAAGTCAATTCTACTCTCTGCCGATAAGTAACCTGGAGTTAAAATTTATTTTAAGCCTTCTAATTACATTGGGGCCTTCTTCAGGAGAAAGACAATGGCTGGTTCAATCAGTACCTTGGGCGTTGGTTCCGGGTTGCAGTTACAGAGTATTCTGGATCAGCTGCGGGCCGTGGATCAGAAGGTTATTGATCGTAAGAGTGATAAGATAACCGGCCTGAACACTCAGCTTAACGAATTCACTGTAGTTAATAATAAGCTGATTACCTTAAAATCATCAGCCTTAACTCTCTCCCTTTCCGGTACTTATCTCAGCCGAACCGTTACCAGCTCCGACGACAGCGCGATTAGCGCCACCGTCCTGGAGGGGGCTGCGGTTAAGGCGAGTACTGTGGCGGTATCTAATCTCGCCAAACAGAGCCTCTGGACCTCCAGCAGCGGTTTTGCCAGTAAGGATACCAGTATTGCCTCTGCCGATGCTACCTTAACCGTCCAACTTGGTAATAATGTCCCGGCCACCGAGATGTCACTTGCTGTTGCCAGCGGCACCACGCTCAGTCAGTTAGTCGACAATATTAATGACGCCAGCGATAATCCGGGGATTACCGCCTCCATTGTCAACGATGGCTTAGACCCTGCCAATCCCTATAAATTAGTCTTGCAGTCTAATGGTACTGGAGAGGATAATCGGATCAGTATTCTTCAGCAGCTGCCGGACGCGCCTCTTGCCGAGGACAGTTCTCAATCGGCGGCAAACTCCCTTGATGCTCAGTTTACCGTGGATGGTGTTGCTTATCAGCGCCAGAAAAATACCATTGATGATGTTATTGCCGGTGTTACTTTCACCCTGAAAAGCGCCGCGACGGCTACTTTAACGGTGGCCAGTGATGACGACGGCTTGAAGGATAACATAAAGTCCTTAGTCACTGCTTATAATGATGTGGTGCAGGAGGTAAGCACCAAGAGCGCTTACGATTCCAAGACCAAAAAATTTGGCATTTTAGCCGATACCACCCTGAGGGATCTGCCGAGTGAACTGGAGGGCTTAATGACCTCCGGCAATAAGGCGGACAGTACCGGCACAATTAAAAACCTGTTCGATCTGGGAATGGCCTTTAATCGTGACGGCTCTATAACTATTGATGATAATGTTCTGAGTGCCGCGATAAGCGCCGATCCCGACAAAATAAAGTCTTTCTTCCTTGGTGATTCGACTAAGGGAATAACTGGTTTTGCCGATAAGGTTAATGATCGTCTGCGAACCATGACCGGTAATAAGGGGGCGGTATTTGGTGAGGAGACAGCGGCTCAGAGTCGTATTGATGACCTGAAAAATCAGATTACTGAAGATAACAGCCGGCTTGATAAAAAATACGCAGAGCTTACTAAACAGTTTGTCGCTCTGGATCAGTTTATGAGTCAAATGTCAAATATGTCAAGCTTTCTCACCGGTCAATTTAACAGCCTGAGCCAGGGCTGGAGCGGGGCGGGAAGCAGTAGCAGCAGTTCATAGGCGCGGGTTATCCTGTCAGGAGAAGCGCGCGGTGAATTAGGGATTTACGCTATAACACGTAAGGAGAATATATGAAGACAGATAAGGCGCGTAATGCCTATCAGCAGACAGAGGCTCTGAGCAATATTCATCCGGTGAAGCTGATTCAACTTATGTATGAGCGGCTGCTGGTGCATCTTGAGCTGGCCGAAAAGGCCATGTTGAAGGAGGATGCCAAGGGCCGGGGTGAGAATCTTGGCCGGGCCATTGCTTTGCTTACCGAACTTTATGCCTCGATCCGTGATGATGACGAATCAGAGGCGGCTGGATTTTTACAGGGACTGTATACCTCAATACTGACTGAATTGCCAAAGGCCGCGATTAGCAATGATGTCGAGGTGGTACGAACCGCAAATCGTTATATTACCCAGTTAAAGGAAATCTGGGCCGAGACGGCCATGGTGGAGGCTGGATTGGAGACGACGGGTGACTGCGAAAGCAGGGAGGTTGAAAGTCACAAACAATGCCCGCCGGAAGTCCAGGCAGTTAAAGAGAAAATGGCCGCCGGCCGAGGCTATGGCGGTCGTCAGTATGGCCAGGCGGCCCTGGCTAATCTCTCGGTTTCTATATAGAAATTCATGTTTCAGAGCGTGGAGGATGATTATATTGGCAGAGCCGGATAAAGAGGTTGCAGCCGTCATGGAGGTTCTGGAGCAGTTTATCGGTAGTCAGCGTAATTATATAACTGCCCTGAAAGATCGTAACTACGACTCTCTCCCGGACTGGCCTCTGGAGATGAGCCGCTTTCAGGCCGTTCTCAAGCGTTTGTTCAGCGCTCTTGACCAAAAAATGACTCAGGCGGTTAGAGAACAGCTGGAGGTCTTAATAGCGCTGGCCGTTAGCCAGGCGGACGAAATAGCGGCTCTCGGCAGTAGGCGGCATAAGGAGCTGGCCTTGAGTTTACCACGTCTGCGCCGGGGAAAATCGGCTCTGCGCGGCTATGGTAACCTGGCCGGTCAGCGGCCGGCGGAATTTTTGAGTAGCAGCGGGTAAGTTCAGGGACGAATTTATCCTCGAAAAAAATAAAATGGAGGTGTTTGGTTATGGATATCAACTTAAATGCTGAGGTTAAGGCTTATGGAGTACCGGTAGCCCCGGTGATTGAGCGTGAAGATAAAACTAAAGCGCAAGTTGCACCGGTGCAGAAGAATGGTGAATCGCAGGCCGGCTCATTAAATGATGAGGCCCTGCACGGTCAGTCTAAGAAAGCTGAAGATGGCGCGGAGTCTGCCCGGATCACCAAGGCCGAGTTGCGCAATTCCGTCAATGTGGCTCAGAGTCGTTTAGATGACATTGGTGGTAATCTTAGCCTTGGTCTGCATGAACAGCCCGATGACGGAACCATTGTTGTGCAAATCAGAGATAAACGAAGCAATAAGGTGGTCAGGCAGATTCCATCTAAGGCT
Source organism: Desulfobacterales bacterium (assembly GCA_011330685.1). Taxonomy (GTDB): domain Bacteria; phylum Desulfobacterota; class Desulfobulbia; order Desulfobulbales; family VMSU01; genus JAADIV01. Next base: position 3,952 of record DRPV01000257.1, on the reverse strand, counting down.
GTCATGGAATTACGCGTGAAACTCGACGAATTAGCCGGGTTGCTTTTCGACAAAAACGCCTGATAAAGTTTTCTTCATAAATTATTTTTAAGTTCTTCTTCTCTTCGGGCAGGAGTCATCCTGCATCGCCATAATATTTTTGCGTCTTATTTTTCCCCTTCCTATAGTGTAAACCTTTTTTTTAAAGCTTCCTGCCCTTTTTTTGCTTGACAATTCATCATGGCGTTAATAAGTTCACTCTTTCATATGCGGATGTGAAACTTAAAAATGGGTTCAATGTTTTTTGGTTATATTATAGTCCTGTTTTGTTTAATAAATTTATCCAAAGGAGACAGAAGCAAATGACAAAATTAGTTGCGCCACACGGTGGCAAGGGGTTGGTATGTTGTCTGTTACATGGCAGTGAACTTGAGGCCGAAAAGACCAAGGCCGCCGGTCTGAAGAAGATTCAGATCAGCAGTCGGGCCAAAGGCGACCTGATCATGATGGGGATTGGCGGCTTCAGTCCTCTTGATGGCTTTATGACCAAGGCTGACTGGAAGAGCGTCTGTGAAAATTTCACCATGGCTGACGGTACATTCTGGCCGGTTCCTGTTACCTTGGATTGTGATAAGTCCGATGCTGACGGCATCAATACTGGTGACGAAATTGCCCTGGAGCATGAGGGTACTATCTATGCCACCATGAAGGTCAGCGAGAAGTTTGAGATGAGCGAGACCGATAAGAAGTGGGAATGTGAGAAGGTCTTTAAGGGTTGTGGTGAGGAATCAGAGGGAGATAACTTCTGGAAAATCGCCCCTGAGGATCATCCCGGCGTTATCATGGTTATGAATCAGAAGGACGTTAACCTCGCCGGTACGGTTAAGGTACTCTCCGAAGGTGAGTATCCTGCTGAGTACAAAGGTGTTTATCTGACTCCGGCCGAGACCAGGGCTATCTTTGAAGAGCGTGGCTGGAAGGATGTTGCTGCCCTGCAGCTCCGTAATCCCATGCATCGTTCCCATGAGTATCTCTGCAAGATCGCCGTTGAGGTCTGCGATGGAGTTATGATTCATTCTCTTATCGGTAACCTGAAGCCCGGTGATATCCCCGCTGATGTTCGGGTAAAGGCTATCAATTGTCTCGTTGATAATTATTTTGTCAATGACAATGTCGTACAGGCCGGCTATCCGCTGGATATGCGTTATGCTGGTCCTCGTGAGGCCCTGCTGCATGCCACCTTCCGGCAGAATTATGGTATCAACAAGATGATTATCGGTCGTGATCATGCCGGTGTTGGTGACTTCTACGGTCTCTTCGAGGCCCAGGATATATTTGACCAGATTCCCCATCCGGCCGAAGAGGGCAAGGCTCTGATCTGCGCTCCCCTGAAGATCGACTGGACCTTCTACTGCTTCAAGTGTGACGGTATGGCTTCTCTGCGTACCTGTCCTCACAAGAAGGAAGACCGGGTTGTTCTCTCCGGTACCAAGCTGCGTAAGGCCCTGTCCGAGGGTACTGAAATTCCGGATCATTTTGGCCGTGAAGAGGTATTGGATATCCTGCGTGAATACTATGCTGGTCTCACCGAAAAGGTTGAGGTTAAGATGCAGGGCGCTGCTTCCGGAGCTGCCATGTAATTTTTGTTTTTTTGTTTTTTTTGTGAAAAGGGGGGTCTCGTTCTTTTGGGAATGGGGCGTCCCTTTTTTTTTCGCTTGAATACCAGATTGAGGAAGGGAGATGAAGAGCTTGCGGGTTGGTCTTGGTGACAGGGCCTATGATATTCTAATTGCCCAGAATATGTTGGTTGATATTGGCCGTTATCTCAAAGAGGCGGGTTTTGCCAAGCGATATTTTGTGGTGGCCGACAGCAATGTGGCGGAGATGTATGGTGAAGATATGCTGGCAAGTCTAAAAGCCGCGGGATACAGCCCGCAGCTCTTAACCTTTCCGGCGGGTGAGGCGAGCAAAAATCTGGCACTTATGGGGCAGCTTGCCAGCCGCCTGGCTCGTCTCGGTATGGACAGGGGCGATGCCTTGCTGGCCCTCGGAGGCGGGGTGACCGGCGATCTTACCGGCTTTCTCGCTGCCTCCTATATGCGTGGTGTGCCGTTTGTGCAGGTTCCCACCTCCCTTTTGGCCCAGGTGGACAGCTCGGTGGGCGGCAAGACTGGGGTGGATATACCCGAGGGTAAAAATTTAATCGGGGCCTTTTATCAGCCGCGGGCGGTCTTTATAGACAGCACCGTTCTGAAAACCCTGCCGGTTGCGGAGCTTTTAAATGGTCTGGCTGAGGTTATTAAATACGGGGTCATTTATGACCGCGATTTTTTCGACTTTCTTGAAAAGCGGCGGCTGGATATTCTGAATCTTGAACGATCTGCCATTGAAAAGCTGGTGGAGTCATGCTGTGCCATCAAGGCCGCGGTGGTTGAGGCCGACGAACGGGAGTCCGATCTGCGCCGGATCTTGAATTTTGGTCATACGATAGGTCACGCCGTGGAGGCGGATTCGGATTTTAAGCTGGCCCATGGCTCGGCAGTGGCAATCGGTATGGCGGCGGCCTGCCGTCTCGCCGTGCTCAGGGGAGGATTCGCGGCCGCCGAGGCCGAGCGGGTAATCAGGCTGATAAGTGATTTTGGTCTGCCTGTTACGATCCCTGCGGTGGCCGAAGCTGAAGCTCTAAGGGGGTATTTGCTCTCTGACAAAAAAACCGTGGGAGGCCGGGTGTTCTTTGTTCTGCCCACAACCATCGGTAAGGTGGAAATTACCGCTGATATTGATGATGTTTTTCTGGATCAGGTTTTAAGTTCCTGAGCTCCGGCCAGGCAGCGAAAACCTATGGTATTAGAGCTGCTGTTTTCTGCCGTCAAGCGGTGACTGATGCTTATGGCGTGGTTTGAATTCCAGCAGCCACCCTTGAGGATGTATTTAATTTTACCGTTGACGGGCTCTACGGGAGAGGTCCATTCATAGACGTTACCTAATAAATCGTGGATGCCGGTGGGACTTACATTGCCGGGATGGGCATCTACCGCGGTGGTGCCCCCGATGTAGGAAGAGGCGGTGTTGGCCTGTTCCGGTGACCAGTTATGTCCCCAGGGAAATGGCTGTTGGGAGTTAAGTCCCCTGGCGGCGGCCTCCCATTCCGCTTCGCTGGGCAGTCGTTTCCCGGCCCAGGCGGCAAAGGCCATGGCGTCACGGCGGCTGACCTGTACTACCGGGTGATTGCCCCGGCTGACTATTGAAGAACCCTGGCCCTCAGGATGCCGCCAGTCCGCCCCCTCAATCTGGCTGCCACCTCCTCCTCTGCTGATGGAAATTGACTGGCGGCCGGTGGCGGGATTGATGGCTGCAACGCATCTGGCCCGATACACCTGACTATACCCCGCGATTTCGGCCTCGGTCTTATAGCCGGTCTCCCTGACAAATAATTCAAAAATATCGTTGGTAACCGGGTATTGTCCCATGTAAAAGGCGCTGATATGCCGTTGCTCTAAGCTATGCTCATCATGCTTAGGGGCAGCAGTCCCTAAACTGTAGATTCCGGCGGCAATTTTGGTGAATCTCGGGGTGAAACGCGCCAGAAGCTGGGCCACCAGGCCCTCTCCGGATTCAGTAAGCGTCTCCTGATTTTCGGCCTCCTCCGGCTCCATGTATTTTGATAATACCTCTAAGAGCTTTTTGGGACTCTCAGAGTTGTCGTCTGTCTGGGATTTTTGTTCACTTATGTTATCTCCGTCGACGATTTCCAGGTCATCTTCGAGAGCTTCAATCTCCTCTTCTGGCTCTGTGCCTTCGTTCAGCTCTTGTTCATCCTCGACGATTTCCAGTTCGTCTTCGAGAGCTTCAATCTCCTCTTCTGGCTCTGTGCCTTCGTTCAGCTCTTGTTCATCCTCGACGATTTCCAGTTCATCTTCGAGTGCTTCTAACTCCTCTTCTGGCTCTGTGCCTTCGTTCAGCTCTTGCTCAT
>DRPV01000256.1 GCA_011330685.1 Desulfobacterales bacterium | reverse complement strand
CTCCTGCCTTTTCAAAGTCAGGGGCCCTGAATTTAATTTTCCAGGCCCGATAGACGCCCCCGGCCCTTCCCACCCCTATTCTTCTTTCGCCTCGTTATTAATCCTTGTTCTGTAGCTTTTCTGGCACGATTTTTGACCATTTTTTTTCTCTCCCCAAGTGATTTTTGTCTTTACAGATACAACATATTGTGCGATTTTGTTCTTCACTATACAACATAGTGCGTATACCGCTCTGGGCGGCCCAAATGTTAAAAAATTCTTAAATGCCTTTTCTAAGTTTCATTCCGTGTTTCTGCCCCGTATTTGAAAAGAATAAGATTGTCGGACAAACATTACTAATCAGGAGAACTTTATGACCAAAAAGATAAATATTAAGCACTCGTTGCCGGCCGGGGCCAGAAAACCAGCCCTTACCCCTAACGCCTTAACCGTACTCAATAAACGTTATCTGATTAAGGATAATCATAGCGAGGTGGTTGAAACTCCTCAGGATATGTTCTGGCGGGTGGCGAGAACCGTAGCCGCCGGGGAGGCGAACTATAAACTCAGCACCCCGGTTGATGAGTTGGCCTTTAAGTTCTATGAGATGATGGCCGCCTTTGATTTTCTGCCCAATTCACCAACCTTGATGAATGCCGGCCGGGAATTAGGGCAGTTATCGGCCTGTTTTGTTCTGCCGGTGGAGGACTCCATGGAGAGCATTTTTGAGGCGGTGAAGCAGACAGCCCTGATCCATAAAAGCGGCGGCGGTACCGGCTTTTCTTTTTCCCGTATCCGGCCCCATAACGACCTGGTACATTCCACCAAGGGGGTCTCCAGCGGCCCGCTTTCCTTTATGTCGGTCTTTGATTGCGCCACCGAGACCATCAAACAGGGCGGTACCCGGCGGGGAGCCAATATGGCTATTCTGCGGGTGGATCACCCGGATATCATGGATTTTATTAAGGTGAAGTCCGACCTCAGCACCTTGAATAATTTTAACCTCTCGGTGGCCATTACCGATGAATTTATGGATGCGGTGAAGACGGACAGCGAATACTCTCTCGTCAATCCCAGAGATGGTGAAGTGGTGAGAAGGCAGAGCGCCACCAAGGTCTTTCGGCAGATCGTCAAGCAGGCCTGGCTCTCCGGTGAGCCGGGTATTGTCTTCATTGACCGTATGAATGCCAAAAATCCAACCCCGGCCGCCGGTGCGATTGAGAGTACCAACCCCTGCGGTGAGCAGCCCCTGCTGCCCTATGAATCATGTAATCTAGGTTCCATTAATCTTGCTAATATGGTGGCCGACGGCAAGATAGACTATGGGAAGCTGGGCCGTACCGTGGACATGGCCGTGCATTTTCTTGATAATGTTATTGATGTTAATCGTTATCCTCTGCCGCAGATTGATAAGGTCACCAAGCAGAATCGTAAAATCGGTCTGGGGGTTATGGGCTACGCCGATATGCTCTGTAAGCTGGAGCTCCCATATTCCTCACCGGAGGCCGTGAAACTGGCCGGGGAGATTATGAGCTTTATCGACGAAAAGGCCCTGGATTACTCCAAAAAACTTGGTGAACAGCGGGGTGCCTTCCCCAATTTTCCGGAGAGTGTTTATGGCCGCCAGAACCCTGATGTTCCGGTGCGGAATGCCACTCGCACTACCATTGCCCCCACTGGTACCTTGAGTATTATAGCGGGCTGTTCCAGCGGCGTGGAGCCTGTTTTTGCCATCTCTTTTCTGCGCCGGGTTATGGATAATACGGAGATGTATGAGGTTAATCCGGTCTTTGCCGCGGCGGCCAAGGCCCATGGCTTTTATTCCGAAAAACTGCTTAAAAAGATATCCAGCCGGGGGACGGTGCAGGGCTTAGAGGAGATTCCGCTTAAATATCGGCAGGTATTTGAGACCGCCCACGATATTAATCCCCGTAACCATATTGAGACTCAGGCCGCCTTTCAAAAATTCACCAATAACGCGGTGAGTAAGACCATTAATTTCGGCCATGATGCCACGGTTGAGGACGTCCAGAACGCCTATATGATGGCCTATGAGATGAATTGCAAGGGCTTGACCATCTATCGTGACGGTTGCCGGGCCAATCAGGTATTGAGTACCGACAGTACCGGCGCCGCGGAGTCACAGGTTAAGGAAGCGGGGGGGCTGATCAAAAGGGATCGGCCCCGCAGTCTGGTGGGTAAGACCTATCAGATGACAACCGGCTGCGGCCAGATGTACGTCACTATCAATGAGGATAATGACAAGCATCAGTTTGAATTGTTTAATTTTGTCGGTAAGGCCGGGGGCTGTGCCGCCAGCCAGTGTGAGGCCATTGGCCGTCTGGTTTCCCTTGCCTGGCGTAGCGGTATGAAGCCGGAGCCCATTATCAAGCAGTTGATTGGCATAAGCTGCCATAAACCGGCTGGTTTTGGCGGTAATAAGGTTCTGTCCTGCGCCGATGCCATTGCCCAGGCCATTCGTCAGCATATGGAGACCCAGAACGGGGTCAAAGACGACAGCGTGGCCTCGGATACCCAGCCCTTTGGCGCCTGTCCGGAATGCGGCGGGGCCATAGAATATGAGGGCGGCTGCTGCGTGTGTCATTCCTGCGGTTATTCGGAATGCGCCTGAGCAGGGATGCGTTATCTCGCTGATCTTCATATTCACTCCTGTTATTCCAGGGCGACAAGCAAGGCCGGCGATCTTCACGGCCTGGCCGCCTGGGCCAGGGTCAAGGGGATTAATCTGCTGGGGACGGGCGATTTTACCCATCCCGCCTGGTTGTCTCGATTAAAAGATGAACTGCGGCCGGCCAGCCCCGGCCTCTTTAAATTAAAGGAACCGGGGCCGGAGGCCTGGCCCGAAGTGAAACCGGAGGATATTGAGCCCCGGTTTATGCTCACCAGCGAGATCAGCTGCATATATAAGCGGCATGGCCGGGTACGCAAGGTACATAACCTGCTCATGCTGCCTGATTTTGCCGGTGTTGAGCGTTTAAACCGCCGTCTCGCCGAAATCGGTAACTTAGAGTCGGACGGCCGCCCTATTTTAGGGCTTGATTCCCGTGATCTTCTGGAAATTCTGCTCGAAGAGGCCCCGGATGGCTTTCTGGTACCGGCCCATATCTGGACGCCCTGGTTCTCGCTCTTTGGTTCCAAATCCGGTTTTGAGCGGATTGAGGAATGTTACGGCGATTTGACCCCCCATATCTTCGCCTTAGAGACCGGCTTGTCTTCCGACCCGGACATGAACCGCCGTCTCTCCGCCCTGGATCGTTATACCCTGATCTCAAATTCCGACTGTCATTCCCCGGCCCGGCTGGGCCGGGAGCTGAATATCTTTGACTGCGATTTTGACTTTTTCGCCCTGCGTCAGGCCCTGAAAAGCCCAGGGCAAGGCGGCTTTAAGGGTACTGTAGAGTTTTATCCGGAGGAGGGTAAATACTATTTTGACGGCCACCGTAAATGCCGGGTCTGTATGGCTCCCCGGCCCAGCCGTGAGGCTGGCGGTATATGCCCGGTATGCGGGCGGCCCATGACCATTGGTGTCGCCCATCGGATAGAGGCGCTGGCCGATCGGGAGCAGCCGGTTTATCCTGCCGGGCAGCCGGGATACAGGAGTATTATCCCGCTGCCCGAGGTGCTGGGAGAGATTCTCTCCCGCGGCGCGGCCACCAAGGGGGTGCGGAAATTGTATAACCTGCTGATTAATCGTTTCGGCTCGGAATTTAATATTCTCTTGACTACCCCTATAGATGATCTGCGGCTGACCTCGCCGGTTCTGGCTGAGGCCGTTGGCCGTATTCGTGATAAGCGGGTGATCCGGCAGGCTGGTTATGATGGTGAATTTGGGGTTATAAAGCTCTTTGAACAGGGAGAGTTGGAGGCCGTCAGGCCGATTTCCTTTAAATAACCGTTAACAGGTTCATTTGTCTGGCAAGTATAATGGGAAGTTGGTAGATTGGGAAGCGATCAATTAACCACATCCAAATTCATATAACCCCCTAACTGTAAGTGTGCAGGTGGAGAAAACTATGGATATTGAACTTAATGACGTTGAGACCAGGATTCTGGGCTGTCTGCTGGAAAAGAGTATGACTACCCCGGATTATTACCCCCTTACCTTAAATTCCCTGCTGACGGCCTGTAATCAAAAGTCAAATCGTCTACCGGTGGTATCCTATGATGAAACAACGGTGGCCCGCGGGCTTGACAGTCTCAAGGATAAGAGACTGGTGGTGCAAAGCGCCGGCGGCCGGGTACCCAAATATGCCGAGATTATGGTGAGCGGTCGTAATTTATTGACTCAGGAGGCCGCTGTTCTCATGGTATTAATGCTGCGCGGCCCCCAGACTCTCGGCGAGTTACGCGGCCGCAGCGAGCGGGCCTTTCAGTTCTCCGATCTCTCTGAGGTGGAGGAGAGGGTGGCGGAGATGATTGAAGCGGGTTATGTGGGTAAGCTGCCCCGGCTGCCGGGCCGCAAGGAACATCGTTACGCCCATCTTCTTGCCGGTGAACCGCAGATAGAGGCCCCGGCCGCAGTCATTGAACCGGCCATGCGGGAGATAAAGGCCGAGAATGATAAAATTGCTTTTTTGATGTCCGAGGTGGAGCGTCTGCGGGCTGAATTACAGCATCTGCGGGAGGATTTCAGCCGTTTTAAGGGCGAATTTGAATAATATTATCGACAAAAGATACCTTTTTTATTATAAAGAGATGTTATTTATTGCTATGCCTTAATTTGAATTAACTTAATTTGTAACTGTTCAGGCAAACTTATTGCCCCTGCCGAATAGTTACCTTAATTTTACTTATTAATGGATAATCAGCCCACAGTATCTGCCCGCCAGCCCTGTTCCTTGCCGCGTATTGTGATTACCGGGGTGGGGCTGGCCGCGCCAAACGCCGTTGCTCTTCCGGAGTTTCGGGAGAAGCTGCTGAAGGGGGAGAGCGGTATCAGTGAGATTGAGCATCGCTATATAGGCCGGGTTCCGGCTGGTATATGCTCCTTTCCAGAGACCAGATACCGTAAAAAGAAGGAAAATAAACGCGGTACCAGAGCCGGATGTCTCGGGGTTTATGCCGCCAATGAGGCCGTGGCCGATGCCGGGCTTGAGCCGGCTGATTTTTCGGGTTATGAGCGCCGCCGTACCGGGGTCTATGTCGGCCTCACCGAGCATGGTACCGCTGAGACCGAGATTGAGGTCTATAATATCAGCCGCTACGATTATGATCTGGACTATTGGACCCATCATCATAATCCGCGTACCGTTTTAAATAATCCGGCTGGTGAGATTACCATGAATCTTGGTATTACCGGCCCGCATTACTCCATTGGGGCGGCCTGTGCCGCTGGTAATGCCGCCCTGATTCAGGGGGTGCAGATGCTGCGTCTCGGCGAGGTGGATATGGCCCTCTGCGGCGGGATATCGGAATCGGTGATCTCCTTTGGCATCTTCGCCAGTTTCAAGGCCCAGGGAGCCTTGGCCCAGCATGCTGACCCGAAGCTGGCCAGCCGCCCCTTTGATCAGGAACGTAACGGTATTGTTATTTCCGAGGGGGCCTGTATTTACTGCCTGGAAACCCTGGAACGGGCTCTGGCCCGGGGGGCTCGAAT
>DRPV01000255.1 GCA_011330685.1 Desulfobacterales bacterium | reverse complement strand
GTAACCGTTCAGCTGCACCCCATTTTCGTCCGTTTTGTCCACCTCACGTACGGGGTGTACAGACTCGGTGGCCAAAACGAACGAACCTGGAGCACATCTGAACGGTTACAGCTCACAGTTAAGGGCAATTTGTTGCCTTGGCTGAACGGTTACAAATATTCAATAGAGACAATAAATTCCCCGCAGATTTACGGCTCTTGTTTACTGTCTCCGGCCTCCTGATCCCCAAAGAGCATAACCTGGCTCGGAGAGGTGGTCTGATGGCGGCCAAAATGTTCATAGGCGGCGGCAGTGACCATGCGGCCGCGGGGGGTACGGAGCAGAAAACCGGATTGAATCAAGAAGGGTTCATAGACATCCTCCAGGGTATTCCTCTCCTCGCAGACCACGGCGGCCAAGGTATCAAGCCCCAGGGGGCCGCCTTGAAATTTATCAATGATGGTCAGCAGTATCCGCTGATCCATATCGTCTAAGCCCAATTCATCCACCTTGAGCATGGCAAGGGCCTGGCGGGCGACCTGGCGGCTGACCCGGCCGTTGGCCCGCACCTCAGCGTAATCACGCACTCTCTTTAAAAGGCGGTTGGCAATCCGGGGGGTGCCCCTGGAACGACGGCCCAGCTCTTCAGCCCCGGAATCATCCATGGTGATTTTCAACATCCGCGCCGAACGTTTGACAATCCGCACCAGTTCATCAGGCTGATAATATTCCAGCCGCAAAATCACCCCGAAGCGGTCACGCAGGGGCGGGGTCAGGAGACCGGTACGGGTGGTAGCTCCCACCAGGGTAAAACGGGGCAGGGACATCTTAACGGATTTAGCACCCGGCCCCTGACCAATAACGAGGTCAAGCTCATAATCCTCCATGGCCGGATAGAGAATCTCCTCCACAACATGGTTAAGGCGGTGAATTTCATCAATAAAAAGAATATCGCCTTCCTGCAAGCTGGTGAGGATTGCGGCCAGATCACCGGCCTTTTCAATCACCGGGCCGGAGGTAACCTTGATATTGGCCCCCATCTCATTGGCGATGATATAGGCCAGGGTGGTCTTGCCCAGGCCGGGAAAACCGTGAAAGAGAATATGATCCACCGGCTCCCGGCGGCTTTGAGCGGCGGTCAGGGCGATGAAGAGGTTTTCTTTTAAGGTCTCCTGGCCGATGTAATCACGCAGATACTGAGGCCGCAGAGAGACATCCTCGGCAAGATCCAGAGGCTCGGCCCTGGCACTGACCAGTCGTTCTTCGTGATTCACGCCAATGACCTCAGGGTTAGACGTAATATTTCTTCAATGGGGGGTTCCGGCTGTCCGGCAGGCAGCCCGGCCACGACCTTTTTCAGGGCCTTCTCGGCCTGGGCCGCTGGATAGCCGAGATTGATCAGGGCGGAAATAACATCCTGGGCGGTCTCGGAACCGGAGGGTTTTGCGGCGCCGGCCGGGGTTTCATCGGCGCTGGAATCGGCAAAACTCCGCACCTTATCCTTTAACTCAAGGCACAATCGTTCTGCCGTTTTTTTCCCCACCCCCGGTAATTTAATCAGGACGGCAAGATCATCGTTCATTATGGCCCGTGCCAGTTGGGCCGGAGCGGCGGCGGAGAGGATATTCAAGGCCAGCTTAGGTCCCACTCCCGATACCCCTAAAAGGACAATAAACAATTCCCTGGCCTCCGCCTCAAGAAAACCATACAGGGCAATGGCGTCCTCCCGAACATTGGTATAGATATGCAGGAATATTTCCCCGCCGGTCTCCGGCAGACGGGACACCCCCTCCCGGCAAAAGGCAACGTCATAACCCACCCCGGCTACCTCGATAATAAGACGGCCGGGTGACTTATATTGCAGAATCCCTTTTAATGAGGCAATCATAACAAATTATCGCATTTGAGGTAAACGTTTAATTGGCAAGCGCTCCATGAATACCGCCATGTGCACGTTCCAAGTCTCCGATTATACTTCGATATATCGGGGGGGTAAAACATGTGCAGGGTGATATTCATGAAGCGCTTACATGATTGGCGAGGCAAAGAGCAATGGCCAGGGCATCGGCGGCATCCTCGCTGGGCTGGGCGTTGAGACTGAGCAGAAGACGAACCATATGCTGAACCTGGGGCTTGGCAGCCTGACCATAACCAGCCACCGCCTGCTTAACCTGTTTGGCAGTGAACTCACTAACCGCCAGCGAGTGGCTCATGGCCGCCACGATAATCGCCCCCCTGGCCTGACCAAGTTTAAGGGCCGAGCTGGGATTACGGGCAAAAAATATATCCTCCACCGCTGCCGCCTGCGGCTTATGAGTGGCAATAACATCATTGACACCGGCATATATTTCATGCAGACGATAGGGGAAGTCTTGCCGGGTATCGGTTTTAATTACCCCGCAGGCCACAAAAACGCTTTCCCGCTCCCATAGATCAATAACCCCATAGCCCGTTATTCGAGAACCAGGATCAAGGCCAAGGATACGCAGAGGAGAGGCGGCTTTTTTCATAGTCCCTAAGACAATGACTCCATTATGGCATCATCAATATCAAAATTGGCATAGACATTCTGGACATCTTCATTATCTTCCAGGGCATCCATCAGCCGGATAATCCGGGCCGCCACCTTCTCTTCGGTAATATCCACCGAGGTCTGGGGCAGCATGGTAATTGAGGCCTCAACAATTTTGACCCCGCTCTTTTCAAGGGCCTCGCGCACGTCATTAAAATCACCCGGCTCGGTCAGAACCTGAAAGACCTCACCATCTTCAACAACATCATCGGCCCCAGCCTCCAAGGCCAGATCCATTAATTCATCTTCAGTGGTAGATGAACTCTCCACCTGAATCATCCCCTTCTGGTCAAAGAGGAACGACACACAGCCACTCTCGGCCATATTACCGCCATTCTTGCTGAAACAATAACGGACATCAGCCACCGTGCGATTCTTATTATCAGTGAGACATTCCACCAGCACAGCTACCCCGCCGGGGGCGTATCCTTCGTAGATAATCTCTTCATACATGGCGCCTTCAAGATCGCCGGTACCCTTTTTTATGCCCCGCTCAATATTATCCTTGGGCATATTCTCGCTTTTGGCCGCGGCAATGGCGGAGCGCAGCCGCGGGTTACCGTCAGGATCACCGCCGCCCATGCGGGCCGCCACGGTAATCTCCTTAATCAACCGGGTAAATATCTTACCGCGTTTGGCATCAGCGGCCCCCTTTTTCCTCTTGATTGTGCTCCATTTTGAATGTCCAGACACCTCATCCTCCTTAACTTTTCACGTTTCTCACTTTTTTACTTAACTCTTAAAGCCCACCCCAAGAATAAAGACCTCCCGGCTCTCCCGACGGGAGCTTTTGGGCTTAACAATCCTGCTATTTGCGAAGCACAGCCGCACCGTATCATAAAACTCTTTAAAATCCTCACCCTCAAAGACCTTGCAATAGAAGGCTCCACCGGGCCGCAAAAATTCATTACAGAGGGCAAAGGCCCGCCTCGACAGCTCCAGAGACTTCTGCTGATCGGCCCATTTATTGCCGGTGGTGGTCGGTGCCATATCACTCAACAGGGCATCGAAAGAAGAACAACGCGCCTTAATGGCCTCCAGAGTGTCATCCCCGGTAATGTCACCCCTGATAAATTCTATCCGGGCCCGGCCGGACTGCCGCATGGGTTTTCCGTCCTGCAGATCAACCCCCAGCACCAGCCCCTGAGGCCCCAGAACCTTGGAGGCATAAATAGACCAGCTGCCTGGATAACTACCGATATCCAGCGCCTTATGACCACGTTTGAGAAAATGATACTTCTCCTGAGCCTCCTCCAGCTTATAGACTGAACGAGCCGGATATTTCTCACGCTTGGCCTTTTTAAAATAATAATCCTGAACTTTTTTCACAGGCTGAAATTAGTGTATTTTGGCGATATTGACAACTAAAAACAAAAAACAAATCGTAACCATTCAGCTGCACTCCATCTTCGTCCGTTTCGGAGTCTACGCTTTCCTGAATGGTTACAACAAATCATCATCCAAGTGAGAGAGCAATGAGCCGGTAAGCCTGAAATCAGGCCGGATTCCGGTTGCATGGGGCTGGAATTCCATCCTTTGGCTATCAGTCGTCAGTCAGCGTCATGACTTTTCCAAATCTCAAGAGCCTGGGTATAAACCTTAGAGCGGGACAGACCAAGGTCGGCGGCAAGACGCCGTACCGCGTCTTTCAGAGACACCCCGGTCTGACGCTGCCAGGTCAGAAGCTCGATTATATCATCGCTCTCCGGCCTGGGCGGCAGATCGGCGCGGCCTTCAATCAACAAAACATATTCCCCCCGCACCCTGGGAAGATCACGCAAACCATTAATAATTTCCGTCAGGCTGCCACGCAGGCATTGTTCATAAATCTTGGTCAATTCCTTACAGAGGGCGGCTGGACGGTTCCCAAGAATATCAAGACAATCGCTGAGGGTTTTTAAAAGCCGATGGGGAGATTCGTAAAATACCAGCAAGGCAGGTTCGGAAGTCAGCAAGCGCAAGGCTTTACGGCGTTCATTACCTCTGGGGGGCAGAAAGCCGCAGAACAAAAATCTTTCTGCCTCCAATCCAGCCATACTGATGGCCGTGGTCAAGGCCGACGGCCCAGGTATAGGAGTCACCTTTATACCCGCCTGGCGGGCCTCCCGCACCAATATATAACCAGGATCAGATATACAAGGAACCCCGGCATCCGAAACCAACGCCACGTCCCTGCCGGCTTTGAGGGCAGTGATAATCTGCGCCGCCCGGCTGACCTCCCGGCCCCGATAATAGCTGGTAAGCGGCGTATTGAGCTTAAAATGGGTCAGGAGTTTACGGGTCTGCCGGGTGTCCTCACAGGCTATCAGGGAAACCTCAGCAAGAATCCGCAAAGCCCGCAGCGTGATATCCTCAAGATTACCAATGGGCGTTGCCACCACATAGAGCACCCCAAAGGAATCACCACACTCTCCAGCCCTGTCAGTTCTTTTATCAATCACGGCCTTTTTGTAAACCGGAAAGCCGGTACTGTAAAGTAAAAACCAGCCATTGCGCCAATCACATCGCATAACCGATAAAAGCAAGGCCTGCTATAACTGGTAGATATTGCTGTTTTATTGACTCAGATATAAAAGAAGAGACGGCTTTGTTCTATGTCTGAACAATCTTAAAAAAATTACCTCCTCTTCTAAGTATTACTATAGTAGTGTTATTGTGAATAATTTTATTAACTGGAGGTGCAATCCATGATAGTAAACACAAAAAGACGAAGGTGCTGAAAATACCGCGAGAAGCTCTTCTTCTAACGGGAAAAGCTTTCCTAAAATTGACATTATCAGCCCTAATTAAGGGTTTACAACAAGCGCTATATTAATCACTTCCATGCGTAATATGATGAAATAAAAAAGAAAAACATAACAACTCAAATCCTATTGTTTTTCAGCGGTGTCCGGTTACAATCTTGCACGAGGGTAATAGGACTGTCTTCGTAGCGTATTGAACAAATTCTGTAGCATTTTCTTAGTGAAGCGTAGCCAAAAATTGCGTCTGTCTGAGTGAGGAACGAACGAGTTTAGCAATTTTT
>DRPV01000254.1 GCA_011330685.1 Desulfobacterales bacterium | reverse complement strand
CGCCATTGGAACCTGACCCGCCGCTGGTATCGTCAGGCGGTTTATTACCCCGATTCTGACCGCCCTCAAAACTGTCTTTAATCTTCTTTAAAAGGGCGGCAAGAAGATCCTCAGGCGACGACGGCCGTTTGCGGCCCCATTGTGGCTGCTGATTATCCATTATAAATTTCCTTTTTGTAGCTGTTTGTCAGTGCTTTTTAAGTGTTTATCAGGATTTTACGATGCCCATTTCATCTTTAATTTGCGACGATTTATAGCACAATCACGCAAATATAAATTGATGAGTGTTTGATACGGTATTCCTGATTCTTCTGATAAAGATTTGAAGTATTCAATAGAATCACAATCAAGACGCATTGTTACTGGCTGTTTAAGATATTTGGCATAAGGGTTTTTCTTGCCCTTCATTTTTGAAAAATCATAGTGAGCTTTCATTTTCTTTCACCCCAATAAAATTTTTCTTCATCTTTATCGGCTTTTCTGGCAGATATAATTCTGATAACAGTTTCTTCTTCCCTGAAACAATGACACACAATCAATGTGGTTGAGTTAAAAGTAGAGCCCAAGAGCAGGAAACGGTCTTCACTTTCAGAGTGTTCTGGATCAAAAAATTGTATTGCATACCAATCATAGAATACTGTACGAGCCTCCTCAAAAGAAATACCATGCTTTTTTTTATTGGCTTTATCTTTCTTTATATCCCACTCAAACTTCAGCCGTCTCATATGTACACTGTACTTATCAATCAGTAAAAAGTCAACTATGAATACCCTTGCGCCTGACCTGCCGGTTGACTGTCACATATTTAATCTATATTTTCAACTTGTTTATGAGCCGGCCGGTAAAATGAGGCCAGAAATGATTATGGCCAAGCCAGATACCAGGCTCCAGTCACAATCAGCAGAACGCTTAAGCCCCACAGGCTCTGCCAGTCAGACCAGGGGGCGCTCAGCGGCCAATTCCTGAAAAGTCGGCATACTACCCCGGCCGGGACACCAAGAGCCAGCCCCCAGGCATGCGCTCCGACATCCGTGTGCCGACCGCCCATCCCTAACATGGCAAGCAAAGCAAGACCAGCGCCAATAGGCCCCAGAGCGGCCTTCAGCCCCCGTCCCCGGCTTAGACGCAGACCGGCCATAGCCCCGATCATCGCGAAAACGGAGGTGGAAAACCCCAGAGACTGGTAATAATCGGCCTGCAACAGGGTATTGCCTAAATTTGCCGCAGCCCCGACAACCACGGCCAGCAGACAGGCCGCGCCACCGCCAATCTCCTGGGCCAGATAATACATAACCAGGGCTCCAATAGTGACATTACCAAGGAGATGATTAATATCGGCATGCAGGGTCAGGCCGGTTATTAACCGCCACCACTCACCATGGTCAATAATGGCCCGCCGGTTCACGTCCCCAGCCCGGCTCAGAGCGCCGCCCCAGGGGCCGGTGAAGGCATAGAAAACAGATAAAGCGGCAGCGCTTAAAACAGGCAGAGGGCCGGTTTTAAGCGCTGGAGTTGGTATCTCTGTCGGCGGCCAGGCGGCATTTTCAGCCTCAAAGGCCGCCAGTTCATATTTTGCCGCCTCCACCTTTGACTGCGGACACCAGAGCTCCCATCCCCTCTCAGCCCGGCGCAGACGATGGTCAATGCCTAAAGCCAGAAGCACCAGAGACCAAAGCTCCGCCTCCGGCCCCGAACCAACTCTTATCTGGCGCCAAGGCTCTGCCATATCCAAAATCCAGTCCACAACAGCGGTTGATGGGCAAAATAAATCATTAATGAATGCCGGCCGCAGAGCGCCGACAGCCGGATAAGCCTGCTGCGCGGCATCGGGGAAGGAGCAGGTATAACAAAACCGCCAAGGGCAATACCAATGAGCATAATCCCGAACCAGGGCACGAGGGGGGTATAATCAACGCTGACAAAACCGGAACTTTGAATACCAAGCCAGAGCAGCCAGCCGGAAGCGGCCCGCAGACTCCCCATAAAGGGGGCGGCGAGCAGAATCAACAATCCGGCGGGCAGAGCAAAGCGCCGATGTTTAAGAAAGGGATAACTGAGAATAATGCCGCTGCCGATGAGATGCAGAATACCAAAAACCACATACTGCCGGCCCACCGCTATCCGGGTAGCCAGGGTAATCAGCATGCCGAGGGCGAAAATGCCCGCCCCCCGACGCAGATATTTCTTAAAACCCTGGCGTCTGGCCGTTGGCCGGGTGTAACTAATGGTCAAAGAAACCCCGGCTAACAGGACAAAAAGCCCGGCCGTGGCCCGAGCCAGCCAGGCGGGAAATCCCGAGGCAGGATTCAGAATGGCGGTGAAATAAAACAGATCAAAGAGGAAATTGGAGACCAGCATCATCAGAACCGCCAGCCCCCGAAGGCAGTCAAGCTGCCAGAGCCGTCTAATCAATTATCTGTCTGCTCCTCCCCTAAGGATTTAAGCCGCAGAGCAATTTTATCGGCCTTACCGGCCTCACCCATCCCCTCGTATACCAGACGTAATTCTTCCAGTACCCTTTGGTGATCCGCCACCCGTTCCAAAATCTCCAGGCAGCATTTTTCAGCCTCCGGGTAATTACCCTGAGCACGATAGAGACGGGACATACCAAGAAGGGCATAAAGATCGAACCCCACCTTCAGACTGCGCGTATAATGCTCCATGGAGCTGTCAATACGGTTGAGAGTCAACAGGGCGTCACCAACTCTGGTCAACAAATCCTGATTATTAGGTTCATTCTCCAATATTTTCGACCACCAGTAAACAGCCTTATCCAGATCAGCCAGCCCCCGATGACAGTCCCCTAAGCCGTAGAGGGCAAAACTGTTCCAGGACTCAAGGCGGGCGGCCTTCTCGTAGTATTGACTGGCCTCCTCGTACTGCCGCCGGCGGCGGTATATATTACCCACCATGGTCAACACCGCCACATATGAGTCATCCATATTCAGCAATTTATCAAAACATTCCAGGGCCTTATCGTCAATTTCCGCCTTATAATAAAGGCTGCCCAGCCCGAGAAGGGCGTATTTATCCTGATCATTCACCGCCAGAGCGTTGATATAAAAGGCCTCGGCCTTATCAAAATTACCCGTCTTATTAAAGGACTCGGCCAGACGAACCATGACATAGATATCGTTCTTGTTACACTCCAGATAACGCATCCAGTATGGAATGGCCCGCTTATGCTGGAGTATGCCCCGATAGGCATCCCCAATGCCGCGCAGAGCGAAGACGTTGACCGCATCAAATTCCAGTACCCGTTCGTAATATTTAATGGCCTGGTCAAACTTCTTCAGCTCCCGGCAGGTATCAGCCAGCCCCACCAGAACATAGGCGTTTTTATTATCAAGCTCCAGGGCTTGGAGGAAAGAACGCTTCGCCTCTTGATAACGATGTTTACGCAGATAATTCCGCCCCTGCTTGGAGAGGCGCAGCACCTCTTTCTTAGCGGCATGCCCGCCTTTTTTGGGTGCGATATGTTCCACGCCATACTCCTTTTCCACCCATCGGCGGTAACTGTCCCCCACTCTTTCGGCAGCCACGGTAATCCATTGCGGCACCTCATAGGGGTGGTTTTCAGCAATCCAGGTCTCTATTTTCTCCGTCTTCTCGGCCATGAATTTGATACTGAGACGATACTCGTCGCTATTTTCCTCCTTCCCCTCCCAGAGATAATAGCTGCTCACCGGCCCGTCGATCTGCACACATACCGCCAGGCGGGATTTAATAAGCTCAGCCGCCATTTTCCGGGCCTCAGTCAAGGTTGATAATGTAGTCCAGGCAATATTCATTTTTTACCTTTTTCGTATTTTTTGTATTTTTTGTATTGTTCGTAACTTATTCATATTCAGTAGCAATCCACCTTCCTGAGCCTCAGGAATCAATACACCCCCCTCAGGTGAATCCGGCCCCGGCAGTACAGGCATAGCAGTGATCGGCAACGGCGATGGCCTCTCCCGCCTCCGGCATCCTCCGCAAATCGTTGATATGCCGCCGGACACCGCCCATGGGCAAATCAGCGGCCTGATTAAAATCACAGTCATACAAAAAGCCCTTCCAGTCCACCGATATGAGGCTCCGGCACATAACTCCGCTTAGAGCGTCCTCATTAAAGACCTGGGCGAGACGAAGAAGGTAATCATCGTAATTACCACGCCTTTCAAGCCAGTCCCGGAAGCGCCCCAGGGGTACATTGGCAAAGGTGAACAGATGATTAAAACTGACTCCCCATTTACTCTCCAGCACCTGCCGGAACTGCCGCTCCTGAGCCTGCTGACCGCTGGGCACAAAGGCCCCGGCAGGATTTGAAACCAGGTTCAGCTCCAGGCCGCCGGCCGCCTGGCCATAGCCTGCACGGTTCAGGCAACGGAGAATTTCAAGGGAACGGGCAAAAACGCCCTCTCCCCGCTGGGCCTCAGCCTGGGCCTCATTCAAGGCGGGAAAGGAGGCAATAATAACCACCTTATGAGCCCGGCAGAGTGCTATAATCTCCTCCCGG
>DRPV01000253.1 GCA_011330685.1 Desulfobacterales bacterium | reverse complement strand
TATTATTCAGGCCGAGGATCGGATTTATATGGTGGCCCGCAAAAGTGATATGTCATCCACCAGCGGTCTGGTGCATCTCATGAGCCGGGAGCCGAAAGAGGTGTTCATCATTGGCGGCGGCGCCATTGGTTTCATGGTGGCCCGGCAGATGGAGCAAAAGAAGGTAAATGTGCGGCTCATTGAGCAGGATGCCGGGCGCTGTGATTTCCTGGCCGAAAATCTAAATAACACCACGGTCTTAAATATTGACGGCTTAGATGCCCATAGTCTTCTCGATGAGGGGCTGGATCAGGCCGATCTCGTCATCGCCGTCACCGACAGCGATGAGACCAACCTCCTCGCCAGTCTGCTGGCTAAACATCATGGGGCCGGTAAATGTATAACCCGTATCTCCCGCCCTGATTTTGTGCCGCTGCTGGCCAAGCTGGGTATTGATGTGGCCCTGAGTCCGCGGCAGGTAGCCGCCAATATGATTTTACGCTTTGTGCGTACCGGCGGTACCATTGTCTCCGCCGCCTCGCTGCTCGGCAGTGACGCCGAGGTCGTGGAATTAAAGGTTCCCAATACGGATAAATTCAGACGCGCCACCCTGCAGAGCCTGAATTTTCCCAAGGGCGCGGTATTAGGAGCCGTGGTGAGGAACAAAAAACAGCGGGTAATAATTCCCATTGGTACTACCAGGCTGCGGCCTGGCGACAATCTGGTGATCTTCGCCCTCCGTGAGGCGGTGCAAGAGGTCGCTGATTTTTTCGCGCCCTGAAATTATGCGAACAGACGGCGTCTTAAATATTCTCGGCAAATTATTACTGCTCATCTCCCTCTTTATTCTGCTGCCCATACCGGTAAGCCTCATTTACGATGACGGTATGACCAGGGCCTTTCTGACCAGCGCCCTCATCGGCGGCCTCATGGGCGGAGCCCTGATTGCCCTCTTCCCGCCTAATCCCGAATTAGGCTATCGGGACGGCTTCGCGGTGGCGACCTTCAGCTGGTTGGGGCTGGCCTTTCTTGGCGCTCTGCCATTTTTTTTCAGCGGCAGGTTCCCTTCGTTTATTGACTGCTATTTTGAATCCATGTCCGGCTTCACCACCACCGGCTCCACCATCCTGAGCAATATGGAGATTCTGCCCAAGAGCATGCTCTTCTGGCGGGCTCTGACCCATTGGATCGGCGGGATGGGGATTATTGTGCTGTCCCTCGCCGTGCTGCCCCTGTTAGGGATTGGCGGCATGCAGCTCTTCCAGGCCGAGATGCCCGGCCCCACAAAAGAGCGGCTGGCCCCCCGAATGCAGGATACGGCCCGTATCCTCTGGGGGGTGTATGTCCTGCTTACCTTTATCGAGATTATCCTCCTCATGCTGGGCGGCATGGATCTCTTTGACGCCGCCTGTCACGCCTTCGCCTCTCTCGCCACCGGTGGTTTCTCGACCTATACCGCCAGCGTCAGCGAGTTTAATTCTCCCTATATCGAGAGCGTTATAATCTTCTTCATGTTTGTGGCCGGAACCAATTTCACCCTCCATTATCACGCCCTCCACGGCCGCTGGCGGGTCTATTGGCAGAGCGAGGAATTCCGTTTCTACCTCACCCTGGTGGCAGTATCCAGCCTGATTATTGTCCTTGCCAATCAGGGCCGCATATATCAATCATGGTTCACCAATATCCGGGATGCCGTCTTCCAGGTGGTGTCGATTATTACCACCACCGGTTTTGGCACGGCTGACTTTGATAAATGGCCGGCCCTCTGCAAGATCCTGCTGGTAGCCCTGATGTTCATTGGCGGCTGTGCCGGTTCCACCGGCGGCGGCATTAAGGTGGTGCGGCTGCTCCTCTTTCTCAAATACGCCCGTCTTCAGCTCCGCAAGCTGGTGCATCCCAATGAGGTGAATACCATTAAAATGGGTAATATAAAGGTGCCGCAGGAGGTCATGCTCGGGGTTTTAGGCTTTTTGGCGATTTATATTGTTTTCTGCGGCCTGGCCTGTATGGCGGTTACCGCTCAGGGGGTAGATATGGTCACCGGAGTGACGGCGGTTATCGCCACCCTTAATAACATCGGCCCCGGCCTGAACGCGGTGGGGCCGATCCAGAATTTTGGCGCGCTGCCCGCCCTTGCCAAGGTAATATTAATTATTTGCATGCTGGCCGGCCGGCTGGAACTTTACACGGTAGTGGTCTTGTTGACTCCGGACTTCTGGAAGATGGCAAGAAGACCTAAATTGCGAAAATTTAAACGGTTATCATTAAACAGATGAACTACGAATATGATCTGATTGTGGTGGGTGCCGGTCATGCCGGCTGTGAGGCGGCCCTGGTTGCCGCCCGTATGGGTTGTAAAACCATGGTGGCAATTATTAACGCCGACGGTATAGGCGCCATGTCCTGTAACCCGGCCATCGGCGGCCTGGCCAAGGGACACCTCGTAAAAGAGATTGATGCCCTGGGCGGTGAAATGGCCAGAAATATTGACGCCACTGCCATTCAATTCCGGCAGCTCAACACCCGTAAGGGCCCGGCGGTCTGGTCTTCCAGGGCGCAGGCCGACCGACTTCTCTACCGCCTGCGGATGAAGAAAGTGCTGGAAAACCAGCCCGGTCTGGAAATCAGGCAGACAGTGGTTGACGGCCTGCTCCTTGATAACGACCGTGTGGGCGGGGTCATCACCTCCCTTGGTGAGGAAATTACGGCCCGCAGCGTGGTCATTGTTACCGGTACCTTTATGAACGGACTCATTCATATCGGCTTGAAGAACTTCCCCGCCGGCCGTCTCGGCGACGCCCCCTCCCTGCGCCTGCCGGAACACCTGCGGACACTTGGTTTCAATATGGGCCGAATGAAGACCGGCACCACTCCCCGCTTAGACGGCAGAAGTATTGATTTCAGTGAACTGACCCCCCAGTACAGTGATGACCCGCCCCGCATGTTTTCCTTCACCGGCAGGACGACGCCGGCTCTGCCTCAGCGTCCGTGCTATATTACCCATACCAACGAAGAGACCCACGCGATTATCCGCCGCGGCCTGGATCGCTCACCCATGTTCACCGGCATCATAGAGGGGGTTGGAGCCCGCTATTGCCCATCCATTGAGGACAAGGTGGCCCGCTTTCCAGACAAGACACGGCACCAGATATTTCTCGAACCTGAAGGCCTGGAGACGGTGGAAATCTATCCCAACGGCGTCCCCACCAGTCTGCCCCTTGATATCCAGCGTGACATGCTGCACAGTATCAAGGGTCTGGAGCGGGTCAATATAATCCGGCCCGGTTACGCCATTGAATACGATTATGTTGATCCCCTGGAACTGAAACCCTCTCTTGAGACCAAACGGCTCGGCGGTCTCTTTTTAGCCGGCCAAATTAACGGCACCTCCGGTTACGAGGAGGCGGCAGCCCAGGGCCTCATGGCCGGGATCAACGCGGTAAAGTATTGCCGGGATGAAGACCCCCTGATTCTGGATCGTTCTCAGGCCTATATCGGGGTCTTAATTGACGACCTGGTCACTCTGGGCACCAAGGAGCCTTACCGTCTGTTCACCTCCAGGGCCGAATACCGTCTTCTGCTGCGGGAGGACAACGCCGATCTGCGGTTGCGGGATATTGGCCGTTCCCTGGGACTGATTGATGACGAGACCTACAGCGCTTTCTGCCGGAAGCGGGACGAAATAGCAGAAAACATGAACTGGCTGCGCCGGAATAATCTAAAACCGACGGCCGAGGTAAACGAGGGACTAACAGCCCTGGACAGTTCAGCGCTGCGGGAACCGGCCCCCCTGATTGATCTCCTGCGGCGACCGGAAATCAGCCTTGCCGACCTCATCGAACTGCGCGGGGAGCAGAATCATGAAATAAGCCCCCAGGCCGCCCGCGAACTTGAGCTGCAGGTCAAATACCAGGGCTATATTCAGCGGCAGAATGAGCAGGTGGCTAATTTTAAAAAATTTGAAAAATCCCTGCTGCCCGCGGATCTGGACTATACCGCTTTTCATGGCTTATCCAACGAGGTAGTGGAAAAGCTCCAGGCCATAAGACCCCGCTCCCTGGGCCAGGCCTCCAGAATTTCCGGCATAACTCCGGCGGCTGTTGCCATTTTGCAGGTTCACCTGAAACAACGCGGCCTGCTTTAAGCAGGAACGATTGGTGATTTTATGCCGCAAGAAAGATTAGCCCCCCAAACTCAGGGGACAGAATTTTTTCCGTCGTTGTGTGCTCATTCTGTCCCCGAATCGCAAGCCCGTAAGCTTGTCACTATAGATTGCAAGTTTTTAACCAAGACGGCGAGCAAGGAGAATAAGCAGGAATATGTCTGAACTAAAAATCATAAATGATGAGGAACTCTGCCGAATATTAAGCGATACGCAGCGGATTGCGGTGGTGGGTATGTCTCCCAAGCCCAACCGCCCCAGCAACCAGGTGGCCGCCTGGCTCATGGCCGCCGGTTTTGAGGTGATCCCGGTAAATCCCGGTCAAAGCACCATCATGGGGCTTAAATGTTATCCGGATCTGGAGAGTATTCCCGGCCAGGTGGATATTGTTGATGTCTTCCGGCGGCCCGCCGAGGTTCCGGCCATTGTTGACAGTGCTCTCAAGATCAGGGCCAAAGTCTTATGGCTGCAATTGGGGGTTATCCACGCCGAGGCGGCCCGCCGGGCTCAGGCCGCCGGACTCAGGGTAATTATGGATCGCTGTCTGAAGGTGGAACATAAACGTCTTAAAGATGCGGGCCTTTTGTAACATCCATGCCCAAGCCCTCAGGCACAACGAAACATGAAAGGTAAACGATCAATTAACCACACCCAACTTTATATAACCCCATAACTGTAAGCGTTTCAGGGGCTCCGCCATGTGCACGTTCCAACCCTGCGGTTATACATCGGTATATCGCGGGGTTGGAACGTGTGCAGGGTGGTGTTCATGGAGCGCTTACCATGAAAGTCAGGGCAAGTCCAACACCCTTGGCAGGGAACTTTCACATCTTTCATGTAAGAGCAGACGACGCAGAATATCCAGGCCGGTTTGGGCGGCAATGATCTGGATCTGGGCCCTGGTGCCGGAGAATTGATGCAGATAATGGCAGCACTTGCCCTGGTAATCGCTGCCGAAATAGACCGTGCCCACCGGCTTTTCCTCACTGCCGCCGTCCGGCCCGGCAATGCCGGTCACCGCCAGCGCCGCGTCGGCTCCGCTTAACTCCCGCATACCGCGGGCCATCTCCTCGGCCGTTTCAGCGCTCACCGCTCCATGCCGCTCCAGAGTTCGGGGGCTGAC
The DNA here is from genome assembly GCA_011330685.1 of Desulfobacterales bacterium. Classification (GTDB taxonomy): domain Bacteria; phylum Desulfobacterota; class Desulfobulbia; order Desulfobulbales; family VMSU01; genus JAADIV01. Next base: position 5,025 of record DRPV01000253.1, on the reverse strand, counting down.
CCGCAGAATATCCATCTTTAATTGATTGCTGTAGGCGACAACCCCGCCCAGGAAATAGGCGGAACTGCCGGGAACAGTGGTAATGTGGTGCGCGATAAGGCCGCCGGTGCAGGATTCAGCCATCACCACGGTCTTTCCCTCACGGCGCAGCAGGGCGCCGACACAGCCGGCCATGGTCTCATCATCAAAACCATAAATATATTCACCGAGAGCCCGCTTTACACGTTTGTCAAAGACCTGCAGAAGGGCCTCACTCTCAGCGGCACCGGCCCCGAGGGCCGTGAGACTGACATGCACCTCCGGGAATACGGGATAATAACCGATCCTGACCATGGAGTTGTCACCCTCGAGATGCCGTACCCGCTCATTAACCTCAGTTTCCGGCAGCCCGAAAACCCGGTACAGGCGCTGCCGCACCTGACGATGCTGCCGTCCGGGCCACTTCCGCAGCCGGGGCAGAACATAATTTTTTAATAATTCCTGCATCTCGCGGGGCACACCGGGCAGAAAAAATATGGGTTTTTCTTCATGCACCAGGACATATCCGGCCATATTGCCCTTGGGATTCAGGGCCTCAGCCCCAGCCGGCAGCCAGGCCAGTTTTTCAAGATGAATCCCCTTGGGCGGCGTTTTCCCCTGAGCGCGGGAGGTGGAGCCGCGTTTTATCTGGGCCAGTATTTCCGGATGAAAGGTCACCGGCCTTGCCAGCACCCGGGCCACGGCCTCGGTGGTCAGATCATCCGTTGTGGGGCCTAATCCCCCGGTAACAATAACAAAATCCGCCCGGTTTAAGGCTTTTTTAAGGGCCGAGCCGATGAGTTCAGGTGAATCGCCAATGGTGGCCATGGCCACTATTTCATGGCCCATGGCAAAGAGGTGGTAGGCGGCAAAATTACTGGTCTGGTTCAAAATCCGCCCCGAGGTCAACTCATCCCCAATGGCAATAATCTCTCCAATCATCTGTTAAGCCCTTTTCGTTTTGTTGTTTTTTGGCTTTTTTCGTCAACAAACAATAAATCACACTATAGAAGAAGACCGCTCTCCAACAATTACACCGAAAACATCCTCCCCCCGTACCTCACGCGCCTCAACCTCAAGCACGGTGTTGGCCGCGGCGGCCGGGGCCTTGAAATGAATCGGTACATAATTTTCGCTGAAGCCCTTCATTAACTTAAAACGATTACCAGCGTTCTCGGCCAGCACCTTATGAGTACGGCCCAACTGGCGCTGATAAAATTCAATCCGCTTTTCTCGGCCCAGCTCCCGCAGGCGGGCCGCCCGTTCCTGCTTGACGGCGGCTGGAACCTGATCCGGCATTTCAGCGGCGGGAGTGCCGGGCCGTTTGGAATAGGGAAAGACATGCAGATAGGTAATGGGTAAATCAGCGATCAATTCACAGGTATGGCGGAACATATCCTCGTCTTCACCGGGGAATCCCACCACCGTATCCAGGCCAATTGCCGCCTCCGGCATGAGCCGCTGAATATTTAGCACCACATGCCGGAAGTCATCCACCGTATAACGCCGCCGCATCCGCCGTAAAATTAGCGGATCACCGCTCTGCAGGGGCAGATGAAAATGGGGCATGAAACGGCGGGAAGCGGCAAGAAATTCCAGCAATTCATCATCCAACTCACCGGGCTCAAGGGAGCTGATACGGTAACGCAGATCATGCTCCGCGCCGTCAAGCGCCCGCACCAGTTCGGTAAAGGAAAGAACGGGCCGCAGATCCCGGCCGTAATGACCGACATGAATACCGGTGACAACCAACTCCCGATAGCCCTCCCCGGCAAATACCGCGGTCTGCCCGAGTACCTCGGACAACGGCAGGCTGCGTACCCGGCCTCTGGTATAGGGCACAATGCAGTAAGTGCAGAAATTATTGCAGCCGTCCTCCACCTTCAAATAGGCCCGGGCGCGGCCGGCAAAGCGGCGCACCGGCAGGCGGCATATCCTGCGCTGCAGGCCGATATCAGGCAGGGCGTCAGGATTCCCCCTCTCCCGGCCCAGGGCAATATCAATCAGGAGATGCTTCTGATCATTACCCACTAAGCAGGCATTATCACCGGCAATCTCCCGCACCTTGTCGGCCTCCACCTGGGTATAGCAGCCAGTGGCAACAATCCGGGCCTCCGGATTGGCGCGCCGGGCCCGGCGAATCATCTGCCGCGACTGCGCCCCAGCCTTGCCGGTTACCGCGCAGCTGTTGATTATGTAAATATCCGCGGCCTGAGAGAAGGGTACTATCCTGACCCCCAGGGCTTGCAACCGGCTGATAAAGGCGGCGGATTCATATTGATTAACCTTGCAGCCCAAGGTGGTAATGGCCGCAGTTCTCTGACTTTTTTTATTCATCCGCCCGTAGTATTTGACCGCTGCCGATCACCTCGTCATCCTGATACAAAACCGCAAACTGACCGGGGGTAACGGCCCGCTGCGCCTCGTTAAATTCTATTAACAGACCATTGGCCGCCGCTCTGATCATGGCCCTGGCCCCCTGATGATGGTATCGTATCTTGACGGTAAACTCCGCCGGCAGCTCCGGGGCCTGATTAGAAAGCCAGTTTATATCGCTGACAGTCAGCCGCCGCTGCCATAGATCTTCATCCTTGCCGATCACCACCTCATTGGCGGCGGCGTTTAAGGCTACAACATAATAGGGGGTGGCGTCGGGAATACCAAGCCCCCGGCGCTGACCTATGGTATAATACCTGATTCCCCGGTGCCGCCCCTTGCGCTCCCCCTGCAGGGTGACAAAATCACCTGCTGCCGCTAACGGCAGGCAGGCGGTAAAATACTCATTCAGGCTGCGGCCGGTCATAAAACAAACGTCCTGGCTCTCGGTACCATGGCGGCCCTTGAGACCAAGCTCGGCGGCCGTTTCATAGACCTCACTTTTATTGACGGCCGCGAGGGGAAAAAGGGCGTGGGCCAGCTGTGACTGCCGCAGACGACAAAGGAAGTATGACTGATCCTTAGTGGTGTCCGCCCCCTGTAAGAGCCGAACCGGGCCGTCGTTGTCACGACGGAGGCGGGCGTAATGGCCGGTGGCAAGATAATCCATCCCCTGTCCCAGGGCGTAATCCAGCAGACGGCCGAATTTAATGGTTCGATTACAGACGGCGCAGGGATTAGGGGTAAGGCCCTGCTCATAGGTCTGCTGAAAATAATCCAGCACCTGTTCTTTAAATTCAAGACTCAGGTCAAGAACGGTAAAGGGGATACCAAGAAAGTCGGCAATTTCAGCAGCCCGCCTGGCATTTGGGCTCTCTTTGTCCCCGTCTAAGGTCATAAAGACACCATGGGTTTCAAAGCCGCGGCGTTTCAGAAGAGCGGCAGTAACCGAAGAATCAACGCCGCCGCTCATGGCCGCCATGATTTTGGCTCGTGGTGAAATATTATGAAGATCCAACAGGGCCGTTATCATTGATAAAATAGTGGTAACTTAAGAATATGCCTAAATATAGATTAGTTGATATCTTGAAGTAAATCCTCCAAGACCCAAAATAATATACATATAATCCATGAAAAATTCATATAAATTTGTAATCATTCACCATAACCCGCCTTATTACCCCGTACCCCCTGCCGATTGGAGAAATTATGCTGTCTGATAACACAAACAATATAAGCAATACAAATAATACCGGCCGCCGGCTGCCGGAGCTTCTGGCGCCGGCCGGCAGTCTGGATAAACTGAAGATCGCCATTCATTATGGGGCCGATGCCGTGTATATGGGTGGCGCGGCCTACAGTCTCAGGGCTCATGCCGTGCTAAAGATGGAGGAGATCGCGGCGGCGGTGAGCTATGCCCATGAGCGGGGGGTACGGGTCTTTATAACCATCAACATAATGGCCCATAATAGCGATCTCAGCGGGCTGCGGGATTATCTTCGGCGCCTGCGGGATATGCGGGTGGACGGCCTGATTATCTCTGATCCGGGCATCTTCGCTTTGGCCCGGAAATGGGTGCCGGAAATAAATATTCACATCAGCACCCAGGCCAATATCACCAACTCGGCCAGCGCTCTTTTCTGGCAGGAGCAAGGGGCCGGCCGGGTCAACCTGGCCCGGGAATTAACCCTGGCCGAGATCAAAGAAATAAGGGCGGATACAAATATCAAGCTGGAGGTTTTCGTTCATGGCGCCCTTTGTATTTCTTATTCCGGCCGCTGTTCATTGAGCCTGTACATGACGGGCCGGGATGCCAATCACGGTAATTGCGCCCACCCCTGCCGTTACCGCTATATCCTCGAAGAAGAAAAACGACCGGGCCAGTATTTCCCGGTGGAGGAAGACGGCCACGGCACCTATATCTTTAACAGCCGGGATTTATGCCTGTTGCATCGGCTGCCGGAACTAATGGCGGCCGGGGTTGACAGTATCAAAATCGAGGGCCGGATGAAGAGCGTCTATTATGTGGGGGCGGTGGTGCGTCTCTATCGGGCGGCCCTGGATTATATCGCCGCCCGGCGAGAGACAACCGAGGCGGCCGCCATCACCCTGCCGGCGGCCATGAACGACGAACTGGCCAAAATCGGTTCCCGGGGTTACACGGAGAATTTTTTTGACGGCCCGCCAGAACAACAGGACATGCTCTACAGCGGCATCAAATATGCCCAGACCCACGCTCCGGTGGGGCTGGTGCGGCAGGTGGACGGCCGGAAATTAATTGAGGTTAGAAACCAGATTATATCCGGCGACTGGATAGAATACCTGGAACCGGGATTTAAACAACAGCAGGCCAGAATTATCCGAATTAACAATGAGAAAGGTGAACTGGAGAAGGCCAACCCAGGAAATATGGTGGAGCTGCAAACTGAGCCGCCCATTGTTGACTGGCAGGTTAACGGCCTCCTGCGCAGAAAACAACCTGAAAATAGAATGGATCAAGGGGCGGGATAATTTAAGGGCTGCCGGGGGATATGAAAAGTAAACGATCAATATGTCCAAGTACTTTTGGAGGAGCTTATGCTCATGTAAGTGCTCTAAGTCAATAAAGCAACAACGTCCCCTTTGTCTTCC
>DRPV01000252.1 GCA_011330685.1 Desulfobacterales bacterium | reverse complement strand
TGATCAGGGTTGTGCCGCAAACGGCGCAGGTTGTTATCTCCGGCCGATATTCATCACGACAGGTAAGGCAATAACGCATGTCGGACTCTATTTTGTATTTCATGGTTTTGTTAATCCATTGAAAAAATGATTAGAAAATAAACTTATTACCATATTTTATAATAAAAAAATACTAACCTATTGTTTTTAAGAGACAAGTTATATAAAATTATTCGAGCGGCTGAATATCAGCCGGATTTGAGATAAAATTCGTAAATATTTAGCAAAATTTTGCCGGTTAATCAGGAGACAGGTATGCCTATCTATATATATAAGGGCGTTAACTCGTATGGAGAAAAGCGTAAGGGTAAAATAGAGGCACCTTCTGAGGCCGCGGCCGGTTCGCAACTGAAGAAAATGCGGATTACCCCCTCTCTGCTTAAGGAGGCGCCCAAGGATATTTTTGCCGATATATCTTTTTTTCAGCCCAAGGTAACGGGTAAAGATGTGGTTATCTTTACCCGGCAATTATCAACCATGATTGACGCTGGACTGCCTTTGGTGCAGAGTCTTGAAATCCTGGCCAGCCAGCAGGAAAACCCGACTTTCAAAAAGATATTAAAACAATGTCAAAATGACGTTGAGACCGGCAGTACTATTGCCGAGGCTATGAAAAAATATCCCAATGTCTTTGACAATCTTTATTGTAACATGATTGATGCCGGTGAAGTTGGTGGTATTCTTGATACCATTCTCTCCCGTCTGGCCGCCTACATGGAAAAAAATATGACTTTGATTAAAAAAGTCAAGGGTGCTATGACTTATCCAGTAATATGCCTGTGTATTTCTTTTATGGTTATGGCGGTTATGCTTATTTTTGTCGTTCCCGTCTTTCAGAAGATGTTTGCTGATTTCGGCTCCGCCCTGCCGGCCCCCACCCAGATGGTTATTGATATGAGTGATTTTGCCAAACATAATGCTCTGCTCATCGGCGGCATTATCTGGGCCTCGTTTATTGTCTTTAAAAAGTATTATAAAACGGAAAAAGGACGGTTGAATATTGATAAGCTAATGTTGAAACTCCCCATTATCGGCCCCTTGCTCAGACGGGTGGCCGTCGCTAAATTTACCCGAACCTTGGGGACTATGCTCTCCAGCGGGGTGCCTATTTTAGATTCCTTGAATGTGGTTGGCAAAACCGCCGGCAATAAGGTAATTGAGATTGCCGTATTCCGGGTCACGGATGCCATCAGCGAGGGACGCGCCATTGCAGAGCCCCTTGAAGAAACGGGTGTCTTCCCTAGTATGGTGGTGCAGATGATTAATGTCGGTGAATCCACAGGAGCGCTGGATGTCATGCTGGAGAAAATTGCCGATTTTTATGACGAAGAGGTGGATCAGGCCGTGGAAAATCTCACCGCGGCCATTGAACCCTTAATGATGGTATTCCTGGGCGGCATGATCGGCGGCTTGGTTATTGCCATGTATCTGCCTATATTCTCCATGGCGGGCGCCATTAAATGATTTTGTATATATCAAGTTGAACTTATTGCTTAAATTTATTATAAGTTGCTGATATGACTTTGAGTTAAAGGCTGGCACTGTTATCCGGCCAATTTATGGAGGTTATTAACTGACATGACTTTGACAAAGGCTGATCTTGTTCAAAAGGTGTATGAGGAGCATGATTTTACCAAATATCAGGCCTCTGAGGCGGTGGAGACCTTTCTGCGCATATCCAAGCTCTGCCTGGAAAATGGCAATGATTTATTAATCAGTGGTTTTGGTAAATTCAATGTCAAGAAAAAACGGGCCAGACGGGGAAGAAACCCGCAGACCGGCAAGGAATTAATGCTTGAGCCCCGGCGGGTAGTAACCTTTAAGCCCTCTGGCATTCTACGTAACAAGATTAACGGCGGTTGATTATTCTTGGTTTCATTTATCTGCTGAACGCGGTTCTTGAGACCGGTATTTAATTTTTTATGTTTTGGCCTTTGAAGCAGGAAGCGAGTAATCTCCCATGAGAGACTTACTCGCTTTTTTTTATTCTAAGGGCGGCTAAAATATGTTACAAAAGCAAAACGTTAAACGTGATATTATGACTGCTTGACCCGCAGACGGTTTTCCGGCTTTTCCGGCTTATGATTTTAATGAATTGTCTCGGGTCACCAAGAGCAAGGGTAATGGATATGTCGATAAAATTAATAGAACTCGCCAAACTGATTGACGGCACCCTAATCGGCCCGGGGGATGTAACTATCAACAGGCTTATGGACTTGGAATCGGCCGTTGAGGGGGATATAACCTTTCTTACTCAGGATGATCCAGCCCGTCTCGCCGCCACGAGGGCCTCAGCCGTCATCGTGCCGGAAAACGTAACCGGGGCCGGACGGCCGGTTATCCAAACGCCTGATCCCAATCTAACCGCGGCCCTTATCCATCAGCAACTTCTGAAAAGGCCCTTTAAGGTCGCTGGTATTAATGCCGGAGCCCATATCGGCCGGGATTGTCGGCTCGCGGCGGAGATTTCAATTTCCCCCCTGGTCGTCATTGGTGACCGGGTTCATATCGGCCGCCGTGCTGTTATCCATCCTGGGGTGGTTATTGGTGACGAGGTTCGGATTGGTGATGATGTGGTTCTGCATGCCAATGTCAATATCGGCCCTGGTTGTCTCCTTGGCGATCGGGTTATAATTCATGCTGGTTCGGTTATCGGAGCCGACGGTTTTGGCTATGCGACTGCCGCCGACGGCCGTCACGTCAAACGGCCGCAAGTTGGTATTGTCCAGATTGACGATGAGGTGGAAATAGGTGCCAATGCCTGCCTTGACCGGGCTACCTTTGGCCGAACCTGGATAAAACGGGGTACCAAAATTGATAATCTGGTACAGATCGCCCATAACGTGGTAATTGGTGAAGACTCATTAATTGTCTCGCAAGCCGGAGTGGCAGGCAGTTCTTCTTTGGGACGCGGGGTTATCCTTGGCGGTCAGGTTGGTGTTTCCGGCCATGTTAAATTAGGCAACCGGGTTATGGTGGGGGCTAAATCAGGAATTCATAATGATATCACGGACAATGAGGTGGTCTCCGGTTATCCGGCCATTTCTCACCGGCTCTGGTTGAGGGTATGTGCCATTCTGCCCCGTTTACCGGAGCTGGTACGTGAGGTCAGAGCCTTGAAACGGCTACAGGCAAACAAAAAGTAAGCGCTTAATGAACACCCTGTTGCAGGCGAACAAGTCTGCCAATCTACGGGGAATATTGGCGGGGACTTGACCAAACACATCAAGGTGTCCCTGAAACGTTTACTGGTCGAAGGCTCGTCACTATCGATGTGATTTAACGAACAAATGAGCAATCTGGTAAAACAGGAGAAAAACATGCAAGATGATTTTGAACCACTCAATATTGGTGAGATACTCGATATTCTCCCGCACCGTTATCCCTTTATTCTGGTTGATCGGGTGACTGAGCTGGATGAAGGGGAATTTATATGCGGCCTTAAAAATGTGACCATGAACGAAAACTTTTTTCAGGGGCATTTCCCTGCTCAACCGGTGATGCCGGGGGTGTTGATTGTTGAAGCTCTGGCCCAGTTGGGTGCGATTATGGCCTATCAGGCTATTGGTGATGCCGCCAAAGATAAGCTGGTTTATTTCGCCGGCATTGATAAGGTAAAATTCCGCCGCAAGGTGGAGCCTGGCGATCAGCTTATCCTGAAGGTCAGAACAATTAAACGAAAATTGGGGATGTGGAGTTTAGCAGCCAGGGCCGAGGTTGACGGGCAATTGGCTGTGGAAGCAAACTTAATGGCAACGATAAGATAAAGACCCATAAGAAAAATATGAAAATTCATCATACCGCAGTTGTTGATTCTAATGCCGAGCTCGATGATTCCGTGTCCATAGGGGCATACACTGTTATTGAAGAGGGCGTAACAATCGGTGCTGATACTGAGATCAGCCCCCATACTATTATTGCCGCGCGAACGAGCATTGGTCAGCGAAATATAATAAGTTCATTTACCACCATTGGGACGCCGCCCCAGGATTTAACCTATAAGGGGGAGCCGACCAGAGTCAGTATCGGCGATGATAACCAGATTCGGGAATATGTCTCAATTCATCGTGGAACTATCCACGGCCGTGAGATTACCAGTATAGGTGATAATAATATGATTATGGCTTATTGCCATATTGCCCATGACTGCCAGGTGGGCAATCATGTCGTAATGGCTAACTGTGCCACCCTCGGTGGTCACGTGGCTATAGATGACTATGCCAATTTAGGCGGTATGATTGCTATTCACCAATTCTCCAGGGTGGGGTGCCATAGCTATATCGGCGGTATGTCCGGTATTGGCAAGGATGTCCCGCCCTTTGTTATTGTTTCGGGGGTACGCAATAAATTAAGGGTCTCCGGGATTAATCGGGTCGGCCTGAAACGCTGTGGCTATGACAACGATACTATTCGCAAGGTAACCATTGCCTTTGGTTATATATTCCGCACCCCAGGGCTTCTGTTGAGCGAGGCCCTTGATAAGGCGGCGGCGGAATTTAATGATTGTGAACCAGTGATGACTATGATTGATTTCTTCAAGGTTCCCAGCCGGATGGGTGTTGTCCGCAAGTTAAATGGCGTTGAATAGGATAGGAATAATCGCCGGTGGCGGGCAGTTCCCCCTTCTCTTTACCGAGGCGGCCAAGGCCCGTGGGGTACAGGTGGCAGCGGTGGGTCATCAGGGCGAGACCGATCCTGACCTTGAAAGAGAAGCCGATTGCTTCTGCTGGGTCAAACTTGGGCAGCTGGGGCGGATTATAAAATTTTTCAAGCGGCATGAGATCAGCCGCATTGTATTTCTGGGAACCATTACCAAGACCAGAATTTTCCGGGATGTCAGGCCCGACATAAAGGGCTTGAGTCTGTGGAATAAAATTGACATTAAACATGATGATTCTATTCTGAGAGCCATTGCCGCTGCCCTGGAACAGGAGGGGATCGAGGTAGTTGAGTCAACCATATACCTGCAGGAATTATTATTCCCCAAGGGGATTATAACCCGTAAGAAACCGAACCAGGAACAGATTGACGATATTAAGTTTGGCTGGCGTATTGCCCGGGAAATGGGCCGCCTTGATATTGGTCAATGCGTCGTGGTTCGGCAGCGAACAGTACTGGCCGTGGAGGCCATTGAAGGCACGGATGCCGCTATCCGCCGGGGCGGCAGTCTGAGCGGCGGTCAAGCTGTGGTGGTGAAGATTAAAAAACCTGGTCAGGATTTTCGTTTTGATCTGCCGGCTATTGGTACGAAGACAATTAATACCATGCGTGAGGTCAAGGCCGTGGTGCTGGCCGTGGAGGCCGGTCAGGCTCTGCTCTTTGACCGCCAGGAAACCGTTCTTCAGGCCAAAAAGGCGGGTATAGTCATGGTTGGTATAAGCGGCAGCCCAGATAATCCGGATGACCTGGACAACCTCTCTTTTACGGTATGAAAACGGCCATGATTCTGGCCGCGGGCCAGGGTACCAGGCTTCGCCCCTATTCCATATATCGCCCCAAACCCCTCTTTCCTGTTCTTGGCCGTCCCCTTATTCTCCATACTATTGACCTGCTGCGCCGGGCCGGATTCCAACGAATTATTGTCAATGCCCATTATCTGGCCCGGCAGATAATAGATCTCCTGGAGCCGGAACCGGATATCATTATTCAGCAAGAGGTAATTGAGCTGGGCACCGGCGGCGCTCTGCGGCTGGCCATGGATAGCTTTGGCTCCGGCCCAGTTCTTGTTACCAATGGTGATATATACCATCATATTGATTATGGGGCCGTTTATGACTCTCATGTCGTGAGCGGCTGTGATCTTACCATGCTTATGCACGATTACCCCCGTTTTAACTCGGTTTGGGTGGATAATGGGGGGCTTAAACTCTTTAGGGCTGAACATCACCCTCCGGGCGGTATGCTTTTGGCCTATACCGGTATTCAGGTGTTAAAACCGGCCATTCTAACAGCTGTCAAACCGGCCGTTTTTGTAGATATTATTGATTATTATCAGCAATATATAGAGAATGGTGGTTTTGTGCGGGCCGCGCTGACCAATGATTTCTGGCATGATATGGGTACTGCGGCTGATTATCTTGCTCTACATTCCAGACTCCTGCCCGCCTGGAATCCGCCCGCTGGTTGGCGGCGGCTGAATAAGACTGGCTTTTATGGAGCAGAGGGCGTTAAGCTGGGCAGGAAGGTCAGTCTGCAGGACTGGGGGATAATCGGCCCAGGGGCGGTTGTTGGTGATGATGTCCGTCTCCAGCGTGTCGTGGTTTGGGATGGAGCGGTGATTCCGGCTGGTGCCGTGCTTACTGACCAGATTGTCGGTGCCTCCTGAACAATCAAAACGGATTACGGGTGTGGAGCTTTTAATCAAGGATATACTCCAGCGGGCGGGGTTGCTTGCCGCAGGGGATGAGTTTGCTTGCCGGTCTTTTGGCGGCGACGGTTCCGACCGCCTTTTTTTTCGCTGCCGGGCAGGGCGGAGAAGTTTAATAGTCATCCTGCCGTCCCCAACCCTTAATCAGGCTGAGGCTGAGGCCAGAGCCAGCTTCTTTATCGGCCGTCATCTCTATGACCGGGGGGTGGCGGTTCCGCGACCCTATGCCTATGATGAGGAAAGCGCCGGGGTTATCTTTGAGGATATTGGTACAGTGCTGCTCTATGACGAGGTGAGCCGGCCCGCTGTTAGATCAACCGCGATTAAAAAATATTACAGTCAGGCCCTGGCCGCCCTGGCCGTCTTTCAAATTCGGGGCGGGCAGGACTTTAACCCTGATTTCTGCTGGGATACCAAGCGTTATGATCATGGTCTGATGCTGGAGCGGGAGTGCCATTATTTCAGCCGGGAGTTTTGCCGGGGATATCTAACCGTTTCACCTCCTGCCGGGCTGGAGGATGATTTTAGCCGCCTTGTCAAGCGGGTTGGCAGGGTGTCAGCTGATTATCTTCTGCATCGTGATTTTCAGTCCCGTAATCTAATGATTCATAATGATGGTGTCAAAATTATAGATTTTCAGGGTTCCCGTCTCGGGCCGCTGGCCTATGACCCGGCCTCATTATTGAATGATCCTTATGTCAATCTGGCCCATAGCTGGAGGCGGGAACTCTTATCTGTCTACCTGCGGGAATTAACAAAATATACGGCGGTGAGCGAATTGGAGTTTATGGAGTCGTATTATCACATAGCCTTGCTCCGTAATCTACAGGTTTTGGGGGCCTATTCCTTCCTGAGCCGGGTAAAGGGTAAAATATTTTTTAAACGATTTATCGCCCCGGCATTTAGTGATCTTCTGGCTTTACTGAGAGGAGAATTAAAGGGTGTGTATCCCCATCTGCAACGATTCGTGACCGGGTGTCCGTCTCCGGAGGAGCTACAGGCTCTTAGCGGCGGTTAATCCGGCCTTGGCAAAGATTGTTTTTAATTTGTTTTTGACCGCGGGCGGCACGATGATAAATGTAAATCCAGCTCTGATTCTCAGAGGGGTAAAGTCAGGGTTACGTTCAATAATCTTGAGGCTGGATAATACCGCGTATATTCCTTCCAGGTCGGCAGTCTCTCCGGCGCCTGTAAAATTGATGCTGATCATCACCGGGTCGCAAACCTGAAAGATGTTATTGGTAGTAAATTCACATAACAAGCCGCCGGAACTTATATTCAGGACATCGGTTGGCAGCTCTCTGTCTCGTTGAGCTATTATCGCCTTGGTCTCCGGGATATAGTAGCGAGGGGTCAGGCGCATGGCCATTGGATTACAGATTTTATTGATTAAACTGCCAAGCTCGGAGCTGGAAGAGGTCAGGGGCAGTATGTGCTGAAGGCCATGGTGCAGACCGGCATGGCCGGCTCCTTCCTCATCCACTAAAATAATACATGGCGTATGATTATCCGAATCTGGTCTGGAAATCTCCCGGCAGAAATCAAGTCCGTCGTCGTCCTTTTCCGTTAGAACATAGAGTAGTAAATGTACGATGTTATTTGTCAGAGCCTCTCTGGCCTGGCTGACCTTATGAACCTCCGAGATTAATATATCATCATACATGCTGAGCAGGTTTGCCTCTAACTTACGACGTTTTCTACTTGAACAACCGGTTATTAATATATGTCTCGCCATAATTTTATACTTGAGAAGAGCTGGTTGTTGGGATGCTGTGGTTCAAAAAAAGGTAACAAAAACCGCCGGTTTCATTCGCTCAGGGCCTTTAAAGCGAGCAGGGCATGCCATGAGGAGTCCAAGAAGGGGGCGGCCTTGCCGGTTCTGGCAAAGCCGCCGGCAGCAGTCTGGCATGAAACAATATATTCCCTGGCGGCCTTTATGTTTTCCGGACCGGCACCCAAGAGAGCAAGAGCGGCCAGACAATAATGACTGTTTTCTATGTATGAAGTAGTGGCTGGGAAGAAACCAAAGCCGCCGTCACCGTTCTGGCAGGCTTGCAGCCAGGTGGTAAGGATGGCGGAATCTCCAAAAACGCTGGCCTTTAACAAAAGACCGAAGTACAGCTCTCGGCATAATTTCCAGGTCTGCTTGCCGGGCTGTCGGTTTTCAGGTAATTGTACTGACGATATCTGGCTCAAAAAGTATAGGTTCTCATAGCTCTCGTCCGCAGATGGTTGCGGGGAGCTGAAGCTGATTTCCTCTCCGGCAAAGGCTGCTATTTGGGTCAGGTAATACAGCAGTCGCGGGGGGAGTGAATCGCCTTCTTCCCCCCTGTATCTTTTTACTAATTGCAGAAGTCCTAATTTGTTTATGGCGGCAGGCTGTTGAGCCGGCAAATAGCGCTCAAGCAGCGTCAATTGTTCTAAAGCCTGGAAGGTATCCTGGATCGTGGCCGGCAGGCTGGGAACGGCCGCGAAGCCACCCTCGTCTTTCTGGCGGCTTAGAATAAAACTCCTCAGTTTTGTTATCTCAACTCCTGTAAATGGATTCATGGTCATCTTTTCCCCTCCATCTATTATAATACCTCGCTAAGGGTCTACAAAAATATAATTATATCGTATTGTAAATTAATAAATTATGTTTGACTTATTTTTATTTAATTTATTTAATAATATAGGTTGCTGGTGATTGCCTGCCTTTCATGTTTTGTTGTGTCTCGATGACCGGGTATGGCTGTTGCTAAAATTCCCTTGGAGGAGGGCGTATGGTAATTCATGATGGAGATGGTCTCGAATTTGAGGCCGATGGT
>DRPV01000251.1 GCA_011330685.1 Desulfobacterales bacterium | reverse complement strand
CTGCCCGAAATGCCGGGCCGTTGACTTGCTGGAGGTGGGGTTCGGCACGGAACGGGTGGAGGCCGAGCTGCAGAGTATTATGCCTCAGGCCCGTATTGCCCGCTTGGACCGGGATACCGCCATTGACCGTCGCCGTTATATTAAGGTGCTGCGTGAGGTGCATCAGGGCGGGATTGATATTCTGGTGGGTACCCAGATGATTGCCAAGGGGCATCACTTTCCCGGTGTTAATCTGGTCGGGGTAATTTGGGCCGATGCCTCGCTGTCGCTGCCTGATTACCGGGCGGCGGAGCGGACTTTTCAGCTCTTGACCCAGGTCTTTGGCCGGGCCGGCCGGGGTGAGCGGCCGGGCAGGGTACTGGTACAGACCCATCACCCCGAGCATTACAGTATCCTGAACTCCAGGGATAATGATTATGAAGCAATGTTCAACTCAGAGCTTGTCATGCGGCGCACCCTGCAATATCCGCCCTTCAGCCGCCTGATTAATCTGCGTTTCAGCGGTGAGCGGGAGGATAAGGTTCGGCAGGCGGTCACGCTCATGGCCGAGGCGGTCAAGCCCTATTGCCGTAAGGGGCTGGCCATGCTGGGCCCGGCTCCCTCTCCTCTGGCTCGTCTGCGGGGCCGTTATCGCTGGCAATTATTGTTGAAGGGCGAGGCCGGAACTCTGCATGCCGCAAGTGCCTTTTTACAACAGCGCGCCAGGAAGGCCGGTTTCCCCGGCGGGGTGAAAATGACGGTGGACGTTGATCCTGAAAATATGTTATAAACCACAAAATACGGAAGACTTTTTGGCACGGTTATGAATAACCAGGCTGAATGATTTTTTACTCTCATTTAATTCATGGCGATGATCAAAAAAATAATAACTTACCCGAATCCGGTTCTTAAAAAAAAAGCTGTTCCGATAACTACTTTTGACGACGAATTAAAACGGGTTATCCATGATATGATGGAGACCATGTTCGATGCCCCAGGTGCCGGTTTGGCAGCCCCCCAGATTGGTCTGTCGCGGCAGTTGGTGATAATTAACACCTCTGAGCAGGAGGAGGATGCCGACAAAAAGGCCATTGCCCTCATTAATCCGTTGATTACGGCCGGAGAGGGCTCGGAGACGGAAAAGGAGGGCTGCCTGTCGGTGATTGACTATTCAGCCAAGGTGAAACGCTTTACCAGAATAACCGTCCAGGCCCTGGATGCCGCTGGTAAGGAAATTGAGTTTGAGGCCGAGGACTTTTTTGCCAGGGTAATTCAGCATGAATGTGACCATCTGGCGGGCAAGCTCTTCATCGACCGGATAAGCTCCCTGAAACGTGGTTTATATAAGAAGAAACTGAAAAAAATCCTGGCGGAACGTGAGGACGCGGCCAGAAAACGAAAAGGTGAAAGATGACTAAGCCCCGGATTGTCTTTATGGGTACGCCGGATTTTGCTGTCCCCGCCCTGCGGGCTTTGCTGCAACGGGGGGAGCAGGTGGTGGCGGTGGTGACCCAGCCTGACCGTCGTCAAGGACGCGGCCGTAAGCTGAGCCCGCCGCCGGTGAAGGAACTGGCCCTCGCGGCCGGGATCCCCGTATTACAACCCGAAAAGATTAAGGGGGTTCTGGTCGATTTACTGCGTCCCCTGCGGCCCGATTTAATTATTGTGGCGGCTTACGGCCGGATTCTGCCGCCTGATGTTCTGGAACTGCCGCCCCGGGGCTGTATCAATATTCACGGCTCCCTGCTGCCCAAACTGCGGGGGGCGGCTCCCATCCAGCGGGCCATCCTGAACGGCGATACGGAAACCGGGATCACCACCATGCTCATGGCCGCCGGGCTTGATACCGGGGATATATTATTGTCCGCCGCTCTGCCCATCAGCGCTGATGATACCTCCGGCACCCTGTTCACGGCCATGGCGGATTTGGGCGCCGGTCTGCTAACCGACACCCTGGACGCCTTAGAGGCCGGTACCCTCACACCCAGGCCCCAGGATGACAGTCTTGCCACCCTGGCTCCACCTCTCTTGAAGGAAGAGGCCGTTATCGACTGGCAGCTTACGGCCGCGGCTGTCAGCTGCCTGATCAGGGGGCTTGACCCCTGGCCCCTGGCCTATACCAGGCTGGGAGACAAACGTCTGCGGCTCTTCAGACCGTGGGTTATCAAGGGGCAGAGCGCGCCGCCGGGGACGATCATTGCGGCTGACAAAAGTGGTCTGCTGGTTGCCTGCGGCTCAGATGCCCTCCTTATTAAAGAGGTGCAGGCGGACGGCGGGAAACGGATGCCGGTGGCCTCCTTCATCCAGGGTCGTTCACTGCCGGTCGGGGAGAGGCTCGGCGTTTAGCCAGACCATGCCGCCATGAACAATAGCCCCGCTATCCTCTATGCCGATTGCTTTTCAGGAATCAGCGGTGATATGTTTCTCGCCGCCCTGCTGGATGCCGGTCTGCCTTTAAATGTCCTTCGGAGCGGCCTTGAACTTCTGAATCTCTCCGGCTATGAATTATGCCCCGTTGAGCGCCCTCAGGGTGCCATTGCCGCCCATGGTCTTGAGGTGCGGATCGCCGCGGTTCAGAAAGCCCGAACCTGGTTGGAAATCAAGGCCATGATTGCCGGCAGCTCCTTAACGACCGCGGTTAAACAACGGGCTTTAACAATCTTTAAGATCCTGGCTCAGGCAGAGGCTCATATCCATGGTCAGAGCGTGGATGAGGTGCATTTTCATGAGGTGGGGGCGGTGGACAGCATTGTTGATATTGTCGGCGCCGCCATTGGCTTGGAGTATTTTCATATTGTAAAGTTTGCCGCCTCGGCCCTGCCCATGCCCTCGGGGTGGGTGGAGTGCCGCCATGGCAGTCTGCCCCTGCCCGCTCCGGCGGTCTGCGAGATATTAAGGGATGTTCCCGTTTACGGGGTTAACCTGCAACAGGAACTGGTTACCCCCACCGGGGCCGCGATTATCAAGGCCATGGCGGCTGATTTCGGCCCCCAGCCTCCCATGTGTCCCCGTAATATTGGCTATGGGGCGGGAAGCCGCCGGTTGGTCGGGGGGCGGCTCAATCTGCTCCGCCTTATCATTGGCGAGGAACGCCGGGTTTCGGAGGCCCAGGAGGTGGTGGTCATGGCAACCAATATTGATGACTGGCCGCCGGAGGGCTACCCCTTTTTAAGCGCCAGGCTTCTGGATGCCGGAGCGCTGGACGTAGTCCTGATTCCCATTCAGATGAAGAAGGGACGGCCGGGATTTATGATTGAGGTCATGGCGGAGCCCGCGTCCGCCCCGGTCTTGAAGGATATTCTCCTCAGCGAGACCACGGCTATTGGTCTCCGTTTCCGGCGTGAGGAACGCTTTACCCTGGTTCGGGAGAGCGGCTGGCTGCCAAGCGCCCTGGGCCCTATTCGGGTCAAGAGGGTAACGACCCCGGACGGCGGCAGACGGATAAGCCCGGAATATGAGGATTGTAAACGACTGGCCCGGCGGCATCAAATATCCTTACGGGCGGTCTATGAGGAGGCCGGCCGCCAGCCGGCGGCCGATTTCAGACAGGGAGAGGTGGATGAATAACCTGATTATGTTTATTGCCACTGGCTTCTACAGCGGCTATCTGCCGATTGCTCCCGGTACCTGGGGCTCACTGGTGGCTCTGCCGCTTAATTTTCTGCTCCTCAAACTCAGCCCGTCCTATTACGCCATGGCCCTGATTATTATCTTTATTCTGGCCGTGGCCACTGCCGGTTCAGCGGAGAAGATTATTGACCGTAAAGACCCTGGGGCAGTGGTAATCGATGAGATAATCGGTATGCTCATTACCCTCATTGGGGCGCCGTTTACCCCCCTGGCTTGGGCAGCGGGGTTTCTGCTCTTCCGCCTCTTTGATGTCTGGAAGCCCTTTCCGGTCAGCTGGGCCGATCGCCACCTGAACGGCGGTCTTGGTATTGTCTTAGATGATGTTCTCGCCGCGGCGTACGCTCTCCTCTGTATGCAGATTTTTCGTTTATGGTAAGCCCCCCCCCCTTGAAAAAAAACAACATGATAATAGATTTTCACACTCATATATTCCCCGATAAGGTGGCGGCCGCGGCTATTCCAAAATTGGAGAAGGCAGGTGGTATCACGGCCCATACCAACGGCACTAAGCAGGGCTTATTGGACTCCATGGCCCGGGCCGGGGTGGATAAAAGCGTGGTCTGCACCATTGCCACCCGCCCCGATCAATTTGAGCCCATTCTGGACTGGGCCGCTGAAATTGCCGATGAACGTCTCATCCCCTTTCCTTCCGTACATCCCGCCGCCCCTGATTGTCTGCGCCAGATTGATCGGAT
>DRPV01000250.1 GCA_011330685.1 Desulfobacterales bacterium | reverse complement strand
GGCTTTCTGGCCCAGCTCCTTTTTTCGGCCCGGCTTTTGGTGCAATGGCTCTTTTCCGAGCGGGCTGGACGGGTAATGTCGCCGCTTCTCTTCTGGCAATTGAGCATTGTGGCCTCCTTTATCCTCATGGTCTACGGCATTCTGCGCCGGGATCTGGCCATTATCGCCGGTCAATCAATTACCTATGGTGTTTATATTCGTAACCTCCATTACCAGGGCAGCTGGCAGAAAATGCCGGTGTTGTTCAGAGTAGTGGGCTGGCTGTTCCCGCTTACCGCCCTCCTCTGGCTGATGCTGGGAGGTAGCTACAGCTTTAATAATATGCTGTTTAACAAACAGATTCCTTTAAAGCTCATGCTCTGGGGGCTGGCTGGTCAGTTTGTCTTTACCGGGCGTTTTATCTATCAATGGCTCTATATTGAACGGGTAAAAAAGTCAGTTTTCCCCCTGGGCTTCTGGGTTATAAGCCTCATTGGTTCGCTGATGGTGATCAGTTATGCGATTTTTAGACGTGATCCGGTATTGTTCGTCGGCCAGATATTCGGCATGGTTATCTACGGCCGCAATCTGCGGCTCTATTACCGCCGGGACGGGGTAAAAGAAGAGTAAGCGCTCCATGAACACCACCCTGCACACGTTCCAATCCCGCGATATACCAATGTAGTCGCGGGATTGGAACGTGCACATGGCTCCCGCCCCTGAAACGCTTACAGTTAGGGGGTATATGAAATTGGGTGTGGTTAATTGATCGCTTGCAAAGAAGAGGTCTGACTATAGGTAGAGGAGGGCGGCCTGGTATACCGTTTCGGCCTTTATATCCTTCATGCAGCTGCCGGTGGGGCATTCTTTTTTGAAGCAGGGGCTGCAGGGGGGGGCGGTTCTGATAATGGTATGTTGACCGCCATGGGGGCCGGTGCGCCAGGGGGCGGTGGGGCCAAAGAGGGCTACTATCGGAACTCCGGCGGCGGCAGCGATATGCATGGGCCCGGTGTCAGTGCTGATGACCACGGCGGCTTTGGCAAAGACGGCGGCCAATTGCCGCAAATTGGTTTTGCCGGCCAGATTGAGGGCTCTAACCTGAGATTTATGAATTATGGCCGCAATCTCATCCCGGTCAGTCGGGCTGCCGGTGAAGGCGATTTGCACCCCCCTTTCTGTTAGAAGACGGCTGAGGGCCGCAAAACCCTCCGGCGGCCAGTGTTTGGTGGGCCAGGTTGTCATGGGGTTTAGAATGACCAAAGGCTTGGTGTGGTCTGCCCCGGCCCGGCTGAGAATATTATCTGCTTCCTTGCGGGTTTGCGGGGCAATGGGCAGCTCACAGGCCGTCTGAGCGGTTTTAATCCCGATGGCGTTAAGCAGATGCAATTCCCGCTCTACGGCGTGGACATCCATGGATACAGGCGCTATTTTTTCGTTTAAAAACAGGTAGCTGCCTTCACTATGCTCCATACCCCGTCCAAAGCCCGCCTTTCTCCCGGCCCGGCAGAGAGCGATGAGGATACTGCTCTTTAAGAGTCCCTGGAAATCAAGCAGAAGATCGTATTTGACGGCCCTGAGTTCCTTTATAAAACGCCATATCTCTCTGGTGGTGGGAAGAATATTACCGGCCTTTAACTGCCGCAGCCAGCGCTTGCGAGGTGAGATGAGCAGACGGTTGATGTCGGGATGTTCGGTTAGAATATCCGCCGCTTCTTCCTCTACCAGCCAGCTGATGGCGGCCTTGGGAAATTGACTCCGCAGGGCGTTTAAAGCCGGCAGACTGTGAGTCACATCACCAATGGCGCTGGTTTTAACTATAAGGATATTCAAAAGGAGTTATATGATTATGTTTCGTTGCCCGGCGGTCGCCGGACATGGCCGTTATTGGTGAGGTATACGGAATCAGACAGGCATGGGAAGGCGGCCTGCTGTTTCCTGACCCCTGACCCCTGATTCCTGGTTCCTGGTTCCTGGTTCCTGGTTTAGAATACCGCCTCATTCTCCTCCGGGGTATATTCAGGCACCATCTCCAGCAGAATTTTTTTAATCCCCCCGGCATCGTGGTCATGGGCGCAGCCTTTCAGCTTTTCGAGAAGCGGCCGCAGCTCGGTCAGTTGGATGCCGTTACCACGCAAGACCATAATCTTTTCATGCCGGGTGGCGACAATCCCCTCACCTTCGGTAATTAACTCTTCATAGAGCTTTTCCCCGGGCCGCAGGCCGGTATATTTAATCTCAATTTCAGTGTCCGGCTCCTTGCCGCACAGCCTTATGAGGTCACGGGCCATCTGGGCGATCAAAACCGGCGAACCCATTTTGAGGATGAATATTTCTCCGCCCTCGCCCATGGCCGCGGCCTGGAGAATAAGCTGGGCCGCCTCGTCAATGGACATGAAATAGCGGTTAATCTCCGGATGAGTTACGGTCACCGGGCCGCCCATCTCAATCTGGCGCTTAAAGAGAGGGATTACCGAGCCGGAAGATCCCAGGACATTGCCAAAACGTACCGCCATAAAACGGGTTTTACCCTTCTTCTCCCTGTTGGCCAGACAATAGGCCTGCATAATCCGTTCACAGAGTCGTTTGGTGGCTCCCATGACATTAGTAGGACGTACCGCCTTATCGGTGGAAACCACAATAAAACGCTCCACCCCGTGCCGGCAGGCGGCCCGCATCAGACGCCGGGAGGCAAAGACATTATTAAAAACTCCTTCCCAGGGATTTTTCTCCACCATGGGTACATGTTTATAGGCCGCGGCATGAATAACTATCTGAGGTCGGTAGCGTTTAAATATATTGTCTAATAATTCTCGATCCTGCACCTTGCCAAGAATAGTTACATAATCGACAAAGCCATGCTCATGTAAAAGTTCCATCTCTATCTGGTAGAGGTTTTGCTCCCCGGCGTCAAGCAGGATCAAACGGCCGGGGGCAAAGCGCAGCAATTGACGGCAGAGTTCCGAGCCAATGGAGCCGCCGGCTCCAGTCACCAAAATACTTTTAGCCTGAAAAACCGCCTCTATCTGTTTCTGCTCAAGGCGCACCTGAGGGCGGCCCAGGAGGTCGCGGTAGGCGACATCCCTGATCCCCCGGATGGATATTTTGTTATTAATAATCTCGCCGAGACTGGGCAGGGTTTTATAGGGTACCGAGCCGGTTCGGCAAAGATCAACTATACGCTGCATCTGATCGCGACTGGCCGAGGGAATGGCAATCAACACTTCCTGGCTCCTGGTTTTGATGATGGTCTCGTGCAGTTCTGAAATGGGGGCTAACACCGTAATGCCGTGAATCCGGTTACCTATTTTAACGGGCATATCATCCAGAAAACCAACTACGAGATAGGGCAGGTGGGGATTATCTCTGATTTCACGCACCATCTTTTCGGCCGCGTCTCCGGCCCCGATAATCAACAGCCGCTTTTTCTGAGACAGGCGGGCGGCCCGGTCAATGGCGAAAAAACTGCCGCCGGAACGTTGATAATAAAGGCGGAGGGCGAGACGAAAACCGCCGATAAAAAACAGGGTAAGGATACCGTCAAGAATGAAGACGGAACGAGAGAAGCCCTCCAAGCGGTTGACCACCGCCAGAACAGCAAGAACGGTAACGGTGGTAATAACTACGCCCTTGATAACCTTTAACAGGTCATTAATGCCGGTGTAACGCCACATGCCGCGATAAAGCCCTAACATGGAGAAGACGAAAATTTTAAAGGGCAGTAAAAAAGGTAGAACAAGGGCTATATGGCGCCATTCAAGAGCACTGAGCTGAGCGAAGCGTATCCAATAGGCCAGGATATGGGCACAGATTAAAAGCAGGCCGTCCAGGCCGAGAACAAGCCAGAAATTTAATTTTTTAAACTGGTTGTACATTTATTGCCAGCTGCCAATATCGGCGTTTTCACCCTCACCACCGCTGGTGCCGTCGGCCCCGTAAGAGGTTATATCAACTTCACCATGTTCACCGGGATTCTGATAATGATAGTCATTGCCCCAGGGATCCTTGGGCAGACCTTTGGCTAAATAGGGGCCGTGCCATTTATCATTGCCGGTATTCCGCACCAGGGCTTCCAGTCCCTCCTGTGAAGAGGGATACCGTCCGACATCAAGGCGGTATGAATCAAGGGCGGTCATCAACATTTGGATCTGGGTCTGGGCCGTTTTCTGCTTGGCCATCCCCAGCTTACTGAACATCTTGGGGCCGACAAGAGAGGCGAGCAGGCCAAGAATGACCATGACGATCAACAATTCAATTAAGGAAAAACCACTTTGGCGGCCGCCGGCCAATTGTCGCAGAGCCTGGAGACGGATTCTTGATTTCATGCTGCACCTCTTTTTACGTCTATAACTTTGGTTTCAATAAATATCTGATTTAACATACTACAGATGATACCGTCAACGACGGTAAAATACATTATTTTACCGGTAAAACAAACCACTTAAACTCTCAAGTTAGTTTATTTTGTCAGAGGTCTCTATATTTACGTACCGCCCGATTATGCTCTTTAAGGGTGGTGGAAAAAGCATGGCGGCCGTTGCCGCGGGAAACAAAATAATAATAATGGCCCGGAGTGGGGCGCATAACCGCCCGCAGGGCGGCGGCACCGGGATTACAGATGGGGCCTTGAGGCAGAGCGGGCAGGATATAGGTATTATAGGGGGTTGGAGTCCTCAGGTCAATCCTGGTGAGGGGAGAATGGAATTTTTTTAAGCCATAGATAACCGTGGGATCGGTCTGCAGGCGCATTCCCTTTCGTAAACGATTTATAAAGACCTGGGCGATTATCGGCCGCTCTTCCGGAGCGGCGGTCTCTTTCTCAACAATAGAGGCCAGGATGAGAGCCTCACGGGCCTTGAGATGAAGACGGCCTTTGGTCGGGGAATCCGCCGAACCTGGCACCTCTAATAAATTGCAGTCTATAGTTACCCCATCATCCGGGCTTTGCTGACGACACTCTTCGCTGAATTTAATTGTCATCCTCTTTACCATGCGGTCAATAACCGAGCGGGCCGTCATCCCCCGTTTAAAGGAGTAGGTATCTGGGAAGAGATAGCCTTCGAGACTGGTCTCATTCAGGCCCAGGGAGTGAATAAAATCAGGATCATGGAATAGAGCCAGGGCCTGGCGCTTAGTAGTCAGGCCGCTATCGGCAATGATTCCGGCGGCCTGGAAGATATTGTCCCCCTCGGGAATAGTCAGGAAATGGCGTAGAGTCTTGCCCCGGCGCAGACGACGCAATAAATCCAAAGGCGAAATCCGGCCCGGCAGACGGTATTCTCCGGCTCGCAGGCGGCCGACGGCTCCGGTTAAACGGGCCAGAATAAGAAAACGGAGATCCGGTTCTATTAAACCGGCACTGCTTAAAATACCCTGAATCTGCTTAAATGAGGAGCCTGGGGGGATGTAGATGGTCACCGGAGCCTTGGAGACCCCGGTGATTAGAGGAGTTTTTGCATAATGCCAGAGGCTGCCGAATAACAGGGCGGCCAGCAAAAACAGCAGGGCGGTGATAAGTATCCAGCCCCGCCTTCGATTCTCCGGCATTTCCGGGATGTAGTTATTTTTTAAAGGCAAGATTTAAAATACGGCTCATATTCCTCACCGGGATAAACTCCATCTTCTCCCGGATGTCCTGGGGAATTTCGATTAGATCCTTTTTGTTCTCATCCGGAATGATGACCGTCTTGATTCCGGCCCGCAGAGCGGCCAGGGCCTTTTCCTTGAGGCCGCCAATGGGCAAGACCCGGCCCCGCAGGGTAATCTCACCGGTCATGGCGATATCAGATCGAACCTGGCGGCCGGAAATGGCGGAGTAAAGGGCGGTGGCCATGGTTACCCCGGCCGATGGCCCGTCCTTGGGAATAGCCCCGGCCGGGACATGGATATGAATGTCAATATCCTCAAAATAATTATCCGGTAATTTGAGCCTGCCGACGTGGGCCCGGCAAAAGCTCAAGGCTGCCTGGGCCGATTCCTTCATAACATCGCCTAATTGCCCGGTGAGGGTGAGGCCGCCCTTACCCTTAAGAACCGAGACCTCAATATAGAGGAGAACCCCGCCGGTTTCAGTCCAGGCCAGGCCGGTGGCCAGGCCCGGCTGATCAATCTTATCCTGCTCGGCCTCGGGCAGAAACTTCTGCGGCCCGAGATATTTACTCAAAGTCCGTTTAGATATCTTATAGGGGCCGCGGCCGCCCTCGGCTATCTTGCGAGCCACCTTGCGGCAGACCTTGCCGATTTCACGCTCCAGATTCCGGAGACCGGCCTCCATGGTATAGCCGCTGATA
The DNA here is from genome assembly GCA_011330685.1 of Desulfobacterales bacterium. Taxonomy (GTDB): domain Bacteria; phylum Desulfobacterota; class Desulfobulbia; order Desulfobulbales; family VMSU01; genus JAADIV01. Next base: position 1,175 of record DRPV01000250.1, on the reverse strand, counting down.
ATCAGTCCCAGAGCCTGATCATCAATTATAATATTCTTCTTTTTGAGACCATTATCCTTTAGTTGCCGAGGTACGAGATAGCGTTTGGCGATAATCAGCTTTTCCTCCTCGGTGTAGCCGGAAAGCCGGATAATCTCCATGCGGTCGTAAAGGGGGGCGGGGATGGTATCAGCCATATTGGCGGTGACAATGAACATTACCTTGGAGAGATCAAAGGGCAGATTCAGGTAATGGTCGGAAAAGGAAAAATTTTGCTCCGGATCCAGCACCTCAAGGAGGGCGGAAGAGGGATCACCCCGATAATCCTGCCCCACCTTATCGATTTCATCCATCATAAATACTGGATTATTGGAGCCCGCCGTCTTCAGGCCCTGAATGATCCGGCCGGGCATGGCGCCTATATAGGTGCGGCGATGGCCGCGAATTTCGGCCTCATCGTGCATGCCGCCCAAAGAGAGTCGATAAAATTTACGGCCCATGGCCCGGGCAATGGAGCGGCCTAAAGAGGTCTTACCTACCCCTGGCGGCCCCACAAAACACAGGATGGGCCCCTTGGTGTTCTTATTCAATTTACGGACGGCTAAATATTCCAGGATCCGTTCCTTAACCTTGTCAAGACCATAATGATCTCTGTCCAGCACCTTACGGGCCTCTTTCAGATCAAGTTTATCCTTGGTGCCGCACTGCCAGGGAACATCAATAATCCAGTCGAGATAGGTGCGGACAATGGTGGCCTCAGAGGCGTCAGGATGCATCATCTCAAAGCGTTTTAACTGCTTTAAGGCCTCCTTTTTGATCTCTTTGGGCATCCTTGTCTTGGTGATTTTTTTACGCAGTTCATCAAGCTCTTCCGAGCGGTCGTCAACATCGCCCAACTCCTTTTTCAGGGCGTGCATCTGCTCCCGGAGATAATACTCCCGCTGACTCTTGCTCATCTCGTCTTTGGCCTGGGACTCAATCTTGTCCTGCATGATGGAGACCGCCAGTTCTTTACGCAGGAATTCCGCCACTTTGCGTAAACGTTCAACCGGATCAATGGTCTCCAGAACCTCCTGAGATTCGTTGGTTCTCAGGCGCAGGTTGGAGATAACCAGATCAGCAAGACGGCCGGGCTCCTCAATATTATTCAAGATCATCATGAGCTCGGAGGCCATGATGCCCTTCAAAGCGAGGAG
>DRPV01000249.1 GCA_011330685.1 Desulfobacterales bacterium | reverse complement strand
GCCGCCCCTCGATGAGCATCTGCCGCGCCATTCCGGGCAGCAGACCGCATTCAACGGGCGGGGTAAAAAAATGCCCTTGACGGCGAATAATAATATTGCTGATGGTGCCCTCGGTTATTTCATCCCTCTCGTTACAGAAAATGATTTCATAAAGACCATCCCGCCCAGCCCTCCGGCGCTCTTTATTATATAACTCGCGCATGGTGGTCTTGTGGTAGAGATAGATGTTGCTGGAATCGGTTTTTTGGGGGCTTATTTCTATAAGTGGCAAAAGCTCCTGCTTCGCCCCGCCCCCGGCCGCCTGCCTCGCAAGAGACAAGGCCGCCGGAGGCCCACATTCCACAACCGTAATATCAATACTGCCGTCCCGGAAGAGGAGGACACGCAACCGCCGGCTGGACGGCACTGCAGCCCAGTTATCAGCCATGGTCAGCAGGCGCTGACGGAGCCGGTGGAGATCCAGGGGATAAGAAAAATAAAGGGCGCTGTCCCGCAGTCTTTGCAGGTGCTGGTCGAAGAGCCAAAAGCCGTCTCCAGCCTGCCAGAGGATGGTCTCGATGAGCTGAAATTCAGGATGCGGATTACTCAAGAACCTCCCCTTGAGCAGGGTCTCCCGCCATTCATCCCGGGGCTCGGAGTCATGAGTTATTCCAGCCCCGATCCCCATTTCTCCCCGGCCGTTACCGAGGACAATGGTGCGGATTGGGACGTTAAATACCGCCTCACCATCAGGGGCGATAAAGCCCAAAGCGCCGGTATAGACGCCGCGCTCTCCACCTTCGAGCTCCTTGATAATTTCCATAGTTCTTATTTTGGGAGCGCCGGTCACGGAACCACAGGGGAAAAGGCTCCTGAACAACTCCTCAAGGCCGGTGTGGCGCTGCAGAGTGCCCTCCACGGTACTGGTCATCTGGTGCAGGGTGCTGAAGGTCTCCACTTCAAACATGGCGGTTGTCCGCACGGAACCAGGCTCGCACAACCGGCCTAAATCGTTACGAAGCAGATCGACAATCATCACATTTTCACTGCGGTTTTTACCGTCCGCGGCTAAAAACCGAGCCAGACCCAGATCATCCTGGAGTCCGTGCCCCCTGGGCATAGTACCCTTCATAGGCTTGACTATGCACTTTTGACCTTTTTTACGAAAAAAAAGCTCGGGCGAAAAGGAGAGCAGCCGCCGATCGCCGGCCTTTACATAAGCGCTGTAGGCCACCGGCTGGTTAAGGCGCAGGCGCCGATATAAGTCATCTGGATCACCGGCAAAGTCAAAAAGATATTTCAGGGTGAAATTAACCTGGTAGGTGTCACCGCTCAGGATATAGTCCTTTATGGCCCGCAGAGCCCGCAAAAAACGCTCACGAGTCATGCTGGGCCGCAGATTGCTGATTCTAAAACCCTGCCGCGTCTCCTGCCCTCTGCCGACAAGGGGCAGGGGACGGTTGAATTCGCCCTCTCGATGATCATAGGTTATCGGCGCTTCAAATACTCCAAAGCTGGCTAATATTTTACCCTCCTCTATTTGGCGCCCTAACCCCCGCAGAGCGGGCTCCAGCTCAAGACCAAATTCATAGTCCAGCCGGCCGGCCAGAAAATACCCCCGCCGGCGATAGTTCTCCAGTTCAGCAAAAAAATCGGCCGGGCCTTGAGTACCAGCGCTATAACTGATATATTTAAGCGGCCGACTGAAAATAAGGCTGGTATAGTTATCTTCCGACACCTTGCTGGTTTCCAGAAAAACAAAATCCTCCTCTCTGCGCAGAAAATCGAGGATATTATTCAGTAAGTTATCAGGCAAAGGGCGCATATGAAAGAGATGATTATCAGATTAATGAATTTGCCGTTTTGTAACCGCAGCGGTCTGAAAAGGCAATATTTTTCCGGTTGAGATTTAATCACATCTTGCCAGAAAAACTACTTTATCTTAAAATAAGATAATATGGTCTGGAAAAATTCAGGCCAAACCAAAAATTATGAAATTGGCAGGTATTTGTACCTGTCAACAGCTTAAAACTCTTAGGGAGAATATAATGTTAATTAAGGATTGGATGGCCAAGAATGTTCTTACCGTCGACGAAAACACCTCACTAATGCGGGCAACCAGAGTTATGAAGGAAAATAACATCCGAAAACTGCCGGTAGTCTCGCATGGCAAGCTGGTGGGGATTATCTCGGATCGTGATGTGAAAGATGCCTCTCCTTCCAAGACGACCTCACTGGATATTCATGAATTATATTATCTGCTCTCCGAGATGAAGGTCAAGGATGTAATGACCAGTGACCCCATCATCATGCACGGCACTGACTCTTTAGAGAAGGCGGCCTTAATTATGTTGGATAACAAGATATCCGGGATTCCGGTCTTAGACGATGCCGGACAGATTATCGGTCTGCTCAGTGAAACAGACGTTCTGCTTGGTTTTATCCACGCCACCGGCATCAAAGATGGGGCTATTCAATATGTTTTTAATCTTCCCGACGCGCCGGGTTCGGTTACGGAACTGGTCAAGGTGTTACGGGAGAACAACTCCCGGCTTATCAGTATCCTAACTTCCTATGAGGATGCCGGAGACGGCATGAAACAGGTAGCGATTCGGGTAACAGTCGCCAAGGACATGAGGCCAGAGGAACTAACTAAAATTTTGTCTGATAAATTTGAACTCGTCTTTACGGCAACTGATGATTTGGAGAAATTACCTCATAAAAGCAGCCATTAATAATTAGGTAAGGGATCAATCAACCACACCCAACTTCATATAACCCACTAACTGTAAACGTTTCAGGGAGTTCATGGAGCGCTTACTTTTGAACGATTCCGGTGCTGCCAGGCCGACATATTTTTCTTTTTGAAGGCCTCCCAGAGGGCATGATTAGGGTCAAGATATTCAAAATTACCTGTCCGGCGGTCAATGGGGATAAAGGTAATACCTGCCGGAGCCTTGAAGTCGGCGGTTGCCCGATAGCCGGCGGCCTTTTGCATGAAATCATGCCAGATGGGGGCCGCGGCCCAGCCGCCTGTCCCCTTGGGGCCTAATGATTTATATCTATCGTGCCCAACCCATACCCCGGCGCATAATCTTGGGGTAAAGCCAATGAACCAGGCATCCATATTATGATTGGTGGTTCCCGTCTTACCGGCGGCATATGGTATGCCCTGAGCCAGATGCCCGGTACCGTCCTTAATTACCCCCTGCATGAGCTTAACCATCTGAAAGGCGGTTTCCGGGCTCATCACCTGTCGGCTCCGGGGGTGATTCTGTTCCAATATGCTGCCATGCCGGTCTATAATTTTACTGATAAATATCGGCGGTTGAAATTTCCCGGCCTGGGCGAATACCCGGTAGGCATTGGTTAATTCCAACAGAGAGACCGCCGATGAACCAAGAGCCAGGGAAAGATTTGCCTTTAAAGGCGACTTGATTCCCATACTCCTCGCAAGCCTGATTGTTCGCTGCATCCCCACCTCCCTCAGGAGTTTAATGGCCACAATATTGCGGGAATGAACCAGGCCGTTGCGCAGGGTGGTGGGGCCAAAGAAACGGCCGCTGAAATTTTTGGGCCGCCAGACGCCATTTTCATTCTTATACTCAATAGGCGCGTCGTCAATAATAGAATTAGGGGCAAAACCTGCCTCCAGAGCGGCAGCGTAAATGATGGGTTTAAAGGCTGAACCTGGCTGCCGCCTCGCCTGAGTAGCCCGATCAAATTGACTGGCCTGAAAATTATTACCCCCCACAAGAGCCCTGACCATCCCCCGATTATCAATGGCAATAAGAGCACCCTGCAGAGGGGCGGCGGACATGTTTTGCCTGATTGTAAGTCGATTCAGACCGCGGCGCAGAGTCGTTACCGCCTCATTCTGCAAGTTTGAATCCAAACTGGTATAAACCCGCAGTCCGCCAGTGGTTAAAAGATCTCCGTATTTTTCTTTAATATAATTTTTTATATCCTGGACAAAATAATCGGCTTTAACTTGCCTACTGTTACCAGACCGTAATGACAGGGGGGCAGCGAAGGCATTTCTGGCTTCCTGGGCCGTAATATAACCGTCTTCGGCCATCCTGTTCAGGACATAGGCCTGACGTATTTTGGCCTTGCGGAAATGGGTAAGGGGTGAATAACTGCTGGGGGCTTGCGGCAGACCGGCTAAAATACTTATTTCGGCCAGATTAAGTTTTTCCACCGGTTTATGAAAATAGGTCATGGCCGCCGCCCCCACTCCATAGGAACGTTCACCAAGATAAATCTGATTGAGATAGATATGCAGTATCTCGTTCTTACCAAGGGCCTTATCCATGCGATAGGCCAGGATAGCCTCCTTTAGTTTGCGGATATAAGTTTTTTCCGGTGACAATAAGAGGGCACGGGCCACCTGCTGCGTGATAGTACTGCCTCCCTGCCCCCGCCCGCCTGACCTTATATTATGGATAAGGGCGCGGAGAATAGACCAGCCATCCACCCCTGGATGACTGTAAAAACGGGCATCCTCGGCGGCTATAAAGGCCTTGGGTAATAATGGCGGCAGCTCTTTCAGGGTCTTGAGACGCCGATTAATCAGGTAGGCAGAACCAATCTCCCGGCCGTCCTTGTCAAAAATAATAGTAGCAGCAGGGGGATTATAACGGCTCAGGGACGAAATATCAGGAATATGAAGGGCAATCAGGGCATAAAGGCTGACGGTGATAAGGGCGGAGAGGAAAAGGCATATGGCGAGCAGAAAGACACTCAGATGGATATGGTTCCAGCGCCACGGCTGAGACGGACGACGCTTAGATAATTTTTTTCTGCTGGCGGCTGGCATTTTAATCTGGCATAAGCAGATAAAAAAAAGGCCGCAACCCTTTTCAGGGGTTGCAGCCTCGCGTTAAGCTGAATCAGATAATCGTCGGGAATTATTTAAGACCCTTACGATGGCATCCGCTACATTTCGTCGGAGCGGGTTTACCCTCTTTCTTCATCTTCTTATGGCATGTACGACAACGGGCGTGACCAACTTTCCGGAAGCCGTTTAATTTCTTGTTGGGAAAGGATTTATTATGACAGCTGGTACAGGCTTTTTCCTGACCGGCAACATAGGGGCCCTGCTTGCCGTCAGCAGTCATGGTGTGATGACACACGGAGCATTTAAGAAAGGACTGATGTTTATGATGCGGAAAGAAGGCGGGCTTTCTGGCTCTGGCGGTTTTCAGGACTATGGTGGCAGGCCCGGTGTTCTGGGCAAAGGATATCCCGGCACTAATCATGGCAAAACAAAACATCAGGGTACCAACCATGGCAACAGTTAATGATTTTTTCAGCATAATATTTCTCCTTGGTTTTAAAATTATAGATGAATGCCTATTCATTCAGCCATGGTGTTTTTTATTCCCTGGGTTGGTTTTTGTCAATATTATTTTTTGAATTTTTTGTGACAGGTGGTGCAGAGCTTGATTCCTCTGGGCCGCCTTAATAAGAATTTACTGCTGTATTCAGCATCCCAGAACTCGGCATGATAGGAATGACAGGTTATACAGGTCAGGCGGCCCTCAGCGTCAAGGGGCATATCAACGGGGATGCTCATAGTGGGTTTAACATCCATGGGATGAGCGAATTGTTTATTATTATCATTACAGGGGAATTTTTTATGGCATTTACGACACACGTCCCCAACCTGAGCGGTGTAAGACAGATCCGCGCGGTCAAAAGGCAGAGTAACATGGCAGTCAAGACATTTAGTCTTGTTAACGTCATTGTGAATTGCCAGGGCCTGAACCGGATATAAAAGGATGGCTAAAAGAATTGGAATTATTGTCTTCATATCTATATGATAAGCTCGCGGGAAGATTAGACCTTAAATGATTTTACTATCTTGGAAAGTTCAGCACACTCTTTTTTTATTTTGGCTAATTGCTCATCCCGCTCCTTGGCGCCGTCCAGCATTTCCGCAGCCCGTTCAATTTCCGCCCCGGCCTCCCGCATGGCCTTAAAACGATTATTTAATTCCTGGGACATGGCATTAAGCTCCTCAGCAAAATCTAAAAATTCATCCTTATGGCGTAAGGCGATATTTTTATCAAAATCACCGGAGCTCATCCGTTTTATATCATTATCGAGTTTTTTTAACGGCCCATGAATTTTGTTATAAAGTCCTCTAACCAGGATAAAAAACACGATGAGGGTAAAGAAAATAACAAATAGATTAGAGTATAGCATCTCAGTCCACAACAGATTGCTGGGGGAGATACGCGGCATACGCATGGAGTATAAAACAGAGTCAATTTTCTTGTAGGCCAGATAATTAAAGGCTGTCAACGCCAGTATACCGCCAATTATGGATATACTGGTAAAGCGGAAAATAAATTTACTCTGGGCGCTGTTTTTAATGTAATATATTTTGCGTTTATTCATAATCGTTACCCTTTATTTGGCCATTCCGTGGCAGGCAAGACAGAGCTTACTGCCGACATTACTGATAACCAGTTTATTTTTAGAGCTGGAAAAGGGGTCATGACAGGAGCCGCACCCCATTTTATTATGGCCCCGACCAAAGAATCTGATCCTTTTATCTACCATGTCAATTGGCTTTAAGGCGGCCTTCCAGTTTTTACGACGCGTTATCTCATAATTCATCCCAATGGGATGCATGCCGCCGTCATCAAATTTTAAGAAATTTGTGCTATGCCGCCAATTCCCCGCCTTAAGTTCCACCGACGAACCAACGGAACCATCATGACATGAGATACAGTCTCGACTCATGGCATCAATCGTATTTTGGGTGTCATTGACAATATACTTGGAGGTAAAATGAGCTTTATTAAAAACCGGCTCATGACCATTGGCAACACACATGGTATTCAGATGGCAGATATCACAGAAGGCCTTCCCATGTGCCTGACGGCGAAGAAAATTGGTTTTACGGCCAAAATTATTTCTCGCTGATGAGTGAACATCATGGCAGGTAACACAGGTTATCAGACCATTGCCTGATAGAGGAAAATCTATAGGAACATGAACATCATCAGCCTTTATGTCCACCGGATGCATATATCCCTCATCGAAGATATCCTGATGGCAGGTCAGACAACTCCTGGTAATAGAGCTGGTAAGGTTGTAACGGCTGGGGCGGTCATTACCGACATGGCATATCCGGCATTGCTCACGACTGAAGTTATGGTCACCGCCATCACGGCTGAAGACCGAAACCGCGATCAGGAGAAACCCGCAGATAATTATGACCCGAAAGGCTAAAGACATTATCGCTCCATGTAAAAGACCGGCATCCCTTAAGGGCTGCCCCCCTTATCCCTGCTCCGTTTTGCTGCAAAGCTTTTGGATCATCAGGGCCTTTTTAGTTAATTCAGCACCAAGATCCTCCGGGTTAGAGTTCAAAAGTTTCTCTATCTCATCGCTTTCCCGGCTGATTGACAATATTTTTGCCCGACATGAGTCACGCAGCTCGTTAATGGCATCCGCAATCGAAATTATGGCGTCTTTTTCCCGCAAGCGGGCAGCCATGGTCAAATCTCCAGCCGCAATCGCCCTGATTACCCGTCTTAAGCCGACCAGGGGCCCCACCACTCGATGAGAATACATAACGGTTACAAATATTATACCGCTGATTATTAACAGGCTGAGAATAGAATAGATGGTAATTGATTTTACCAGCATTTCATGCTTTAGATGGGCCAGGCGGGCAAAACTTTGCTGGTATGACGGCCCCAAGGGCTGCTGAGCGGAAAGATAGAGAATGACGGCGGTTAGAATCAGACCAATGGTGAAAAAAAGCCCACATTTTATAAGCAGACCGCTACGATACGATTTAGCAATAATTTGATGTTCAGAATTCACGCTTATCTCCTTTACCGCTGATTATTCTTGACGTTACTGAACAGTTACTGACTATAACTAATTATAAGGCGAAGCCGAATCCGTTGCCAGCATCCTTACAAAAATTTTATACCAACTCGAAAGCCATAACTGGCCCTGAAAACCCACATAACTACTCCCTTGTTCGGCAAATCCCAATCATCCTGCTCAGTGTCAAAGATAATCTCCTGCCCAACCTTTAAGGGCTGGAGACTAATGACCCCCATGCCGCTGTCATTTATATCCAGGACATTTATCTCCCGGTGATAGGCTCCCCGAGGGTCTTCTACCAATATTTTAAGGGGCGGCCCTTGCTCCTGGGCGGAAATCTCACGACGGGGCTGTGAACGCTGCTTATTAAAGCTTATCATTTGTCTTCACGAAGAATAAACTCCAACCCGGCCCGGCAGCCCTTTGCCTCTTTGTAACTCCAGATAACTATCCCCTTTGGCGGCAGTTCCCAACCCGGCTGATTTGGGGTAAAATAAATGGTCTGATCCTTATTCAGCGGTAAATCACAGACAATACCCATACCGGTGGCACTTATATCCATAATTCTGGCCTGACCAACGGCTGTTTTACCGTTGTCAACGGGCATGGTAAAGGATATCTCCTCATTGCAGGGTGTACGGGTGTTGTGCCGCTTTTCATGAGCTATGTCCATTATCCCTGCCCCTATCGCTTATATTTTATAGTCCTATTATAGCTCCTGGCCGCGTGACATCCGGGCAGACAGCGGCCACCATTCTTGGTAATGGTAAAATTAATGGGCATTTGCCAATCCCCGAATTTAACCTTATCAGCCATTAATTCAGGCCGACGACTGGCATGAACCCGGTGACATAATTTACAGGCAATACCTTTAGGCCGATGAGTGTGCAGATAATGAAGATTTTTTTTACCATCCCTGAAGTTAGTATTATATGAAGTAGTGGGATAAAGAAGCAAGTCTATTTTGTGGCAGCGAAAACAAAATTTATAGGTATCCGGGGTATAATCATTAAAATATTTGGTGGAATATTTATCCTTTAGAAGATTGGGGAAATAGGAACCATGCGGAGTATGGCATAATTGGCATTTGTCATCCTTTACCGGACCATGAAGCACGGTATCAGTCTTCCGAACTACCGAAGAATGACATTTATAACAGATAATCTTAGCCCCCCGTCTATCGATATACATGCTGTCTTTGGAGGCGTGGGGATTATGGCAGGTCAGGCAGTCTCCAGCGGCAACCGGGGCATGCAGATAGTTATAATCAACAGTTGTTTCATGGCATTTAAGACAATTAAACGACTTAAGGGTAATTTTTTGTTTTTTACCCGGATGACCGGCGGCTTTTAAGGTATGACAGGCCTGGCATTTAAAGGCCGAAGGATGGGTGGTCAGCCCCACATGACACTTAGCGGTCCGGCAGTTCACTGCCGTGGCGGCTGGATGCGGGAATAACGGCTTAGCTGAGACCGCGGGAATTACACATAAGAGAATAAACAAGCTCAGAATTAAAACATTGCTCTGTCTCCGGGCGGCGGGATGTTCACTGTTCATTTGACATTTTCCTGTCTATCTAAAATCAGGCGGCAAGCGGATGATGAGAGGCCAATACTTGGGGGGAGTTTATATGAAAGTCACCTGCCAATGGTGCTGGCCCTGCCAAGACTTTCATGTTTCGTTATGACTAAGCAGCCGGGCATGAAGTTAAATCAGAACAAGGCGCAACTATTTTAAGAAATAATGCCTCTTGCCGCTGTGGGGATCATGGCAGTCCACACAATACATGCCCCGGCTGATTACTTTTTTATGCATCTGAAAGGCCTGCCTCCTCTCCACATGACATTTATAACAGATAGTCTTCAGGCTTCGACGCAAGAGAAACAGGTGACCGGTTGAATGCGGATTGTGGCAGGCCAGACAGGCCCCCGCCGCCACTGGGCCATGGACATATTTACCCTGAATAAAATTTTTATGGCAGAGATAGCAGATTTTGTTTTTGGGCAGACGCAGCTTGTTATCCGCATTAAAATCATGACAGGCCAGGCAATTTTTTTCCCTCCAGGGCCGGTGGGTGGAGCGGGTGTTCTTCGTTTTAATCTTTTTATCTTCCCAGTTACCGGCAGCGGCTTCCGCTATCTTCTGCTCATAATATTTATTGAATAAACTATCCAGATTATCCCGGCACAACTCGTCAAGACTCGGCAGATCCGGTACCCCGTCAAAGACAGTGGTCAATATCTTGTGCTTAACGAGGGGGTCAAAATGAAAACAGCCACTCAGGGTGACCAGGCAAAAGAGGCCGGTCAATAAGAATCCCAGCCGGCCTAAGATCCACCGGCAGTGGAACCAACCCGTCCCAGCCGCAATTAAGTCGGCGGGCTTTGCGCCGTTTTTATTTGTTGCTTTTGTAGTCAACATAATACTTGCCGTATTTTACTGCTTTGGCACTATTATCATGCGCTTTGACACGATTATAAGTCATTTTACGGTGGCAGCTCGGGGTGCATGAACCACCATTCTTTGTAATGGTGTAAGCAATTGATATATGCCAGCTGCCAAATTTGGCGCCTCTTGTACTGCTTATCAGCATGGGCCCATCACTGGCGTGGGTCTGGTGACAGGTCTTACAGGTTCTACCCTTAAATTCCTTGGCAACATGAAGGAAGTGCAGATTGCGGTTACCATTCCTGAATCTTGTGGAAGTGGTGGTCTCCCTCTCCGTCAGCAATTTACTATCATGACATTTAAAACAAAGGCTGTATTCTTTGAGGTTATAAGGGGCATAGAAGCTGGTTACCATTGGAGCGACAAGCAGCTTCTTATTATTAGAGCCGTGCGGATCATGACAGCCGGCGCATTTGCCTTTTCTGATTGGACCGTGCAGGTATGCCTCTCCCTTCAACTGGCTGGCAATATCCGGGGGCCGAAACCCTGGGATATCAGCTCCACGCCTGTGGCAGCTCAGACAAAGTGGCTCTTGCTGTTTAATTAATAAATTTTTAAATTTAGAGAAATGCGGATTATGACAGGTAGCGCATTGTTTATCCAGATATAAAGCGCCATGCTTGGTATGAGCATGTTTCATTTTATCCTGGATATTTTCATGGCAGGTAAAACAGAGCTTCTCACCCTTTTTATGCAATAAATTGGGTGACGCTGAACCGTGCGGCAGATGACAGGTCAGACAATCCCCCTCTTTGACCGGAGCATGAATGTCCGGCATAACGGCCAGATCTTTTTTAATATTCTGATGGCAGTCAAGGCACAGTTCTTTACTCGGTCTCCGTAAAAGCTTCGGCTGGTTGGAGGAGTGCGGCGAATGACAAAAGGTACAGGCCCCCAAGCCAACAGGGCCGTGCATATTTTTAAAACCGGTTATTTTGTCTTGTTTATGACATGACAGGCAAAGCTTTTTCTGGTCATCGTCCGGGGTGGGCAGTAAAAATTTGTTATCGCTGCCATGCGGCAGGTGGCAGATCAAACATTTCCCCTCCTTAAAGGGGGTATGGATTATTTTGCCCGTCTTTGTATCCGGGTGGCATTTGGCGCACATCTTTTTAATTGAGCCGAAGGGCATAAAATCATTCTTACCGCCACTGGGATGATGGATGTTTTTTTTCATCTTATGGCAGGCAGCGCATCTGGCCTCCTGGACGGGAAGATGCGGCCTTTTTACCTTAATTACCCCGGCATGACAATTGGCTGCCAGGCAGCCCGGCGAAGGTGCCGTCCGGGCGTTGAGCTTCCTCGCCTCTTGTCGGAGAATGGCATTGCCTGTCTCGGTTGAGGGCAGATATTCAGCCAACATATCAGTGATAAATTTCTTGCTATTTGGCGGTGGCAGAGACGGAGGGGTTCTGGCTGTCTGAATTGCCGTGGGTATGATCTGTGGATTTTTATGAGTTTTGGCGGCCTCAGGCCCCAGATCCTGGGTCTTGACCCCGGTTATAATTCTTGCTTCCCGATAATAAGCCCTCATAATGTGGCTGCTCGGAATCATTTTTTTTATCAGGGCCAGGGTGGTTTTTAGAGATTTGGCATCCCGGCTCTTCCCAGCCCTGATGGTAAAAAAGGCATCAATCTGTTCCAGCCGCAGATACTGACGATTGGCGGGCGGCAATTTTGCTTTAAGCCATTTATAAAGCCGGGTAGCATCTTTAGGGCCTTTGAAGGAGGCAGCCTGGATGGTATAAATCAGTTTTTCCCCGGCCCGAGCCTGACGACAGGGCATAAGACCTGGTAACACGAAAAATAATACAAATATGGTTATGAAACGATTAATTATTTTCAAAGGGGCAGTATCCAATGGTAAACCTTACAGCACATCGATTTCCAAATTACCTAAGTCATAAAACGCTGACTATAACATAATAAAATAGTTGGCTGAATTAATTAATTTATTTTTTCCAACTATGCAAATTTATAAACTGAATTTTTACCCGCTTTTGGAAAATATTCAGATATCTGCCTGAATACTCAGAGCAATCAGAACACCGCAATGTTATTTTGCCCGTAGAGCCTTATGCTGATGAACCATCGCATATACGGCTTTTGTAAAATCACGCCCGAATTGTTCAATATCGCAAATTGGAGAGGAGAGCAAACGTTGGCGCATTCCGGCCCGTAAACCAGCCAGGCCATTTTTATCGCGGCCAAGCCGGACTGCTGTTTCCACATATTCAGTCTCACTGGCAGCGACCATATTACTTAGACCAATGTGATTCATGATACTGCATCCCATGCGTCCGGCATAGCACTCACCGGTTAGAGTGACAACCGGCACCCCCATCCACAAGGTATCGCAGGTAATGGTGTGGCCGTTGTGGGGGAATGGATCCAAGGCGATATCCACCTGGTTGAAAAGGTCGAGATATTCCCTGAAAGGTAGTCCGGCCCGAAATATCAGGCGTTCATCCGTGACATTATTCGCCAGAAACAGCTCCTGATAATGTTTGATAATGGTTAAATCCACAAATTGACGGCTTACCATCAGTAAACGTGCCTCCGGCAGCCGGTTGAGGATTTGAGCCCAGAGAGCCACCACGGCCGAGGTAATTTTGGGGAGATTATTAAAGGAGGCAAAGGTCGGCCCCTTATTCTTCATAATCGGCGGCGGGGCCAGGGGCGGGGCCTCAACAGGCGGATTGTAACAAAAGAAGGTATGAGGCAGACGATAGAGGCATTCACTGTAAAATTTATCCGCCTCCGGTGGATCACAGATAGTATCAGTCAAGCGGTAATCAATCATAGGCAGCCCGCTGGTGGCTACATAGCCCAACCATGAAGCCTGTACCGGAGCCGGCCGCCGAGTCATAACCAACAATCGGTTTCCACTGGTATGACCGGCCAGTTCAATGAGAAGATGGAGGTGATCCCGGCGGATAAGGGAGGCGGCCTGCTCGTCTGGCATAGCATAAATATCACGCCAGTGCCGGGCCGCTGCACGCAGCTTTGCAGTCTGTTCATCTGCCGGTTTATTGAGACTGGAATAGCAAAAGGTTTCTATTTTATCAGGATCCAGAATTTTCAGGAGGGGCAAGACAAACTGACCCACCGGGTGTTTGCAAAAATCAGGAGATATAAAACCAAGACGCAAAGGGCGGCCGGCGGCCGGCAAAGGCCGGGGCGGCAGCGGCAGAGCGCACTTCCACCAGCCCAGGGCTAGCTCAAATTTTTTACGTGCTGATATATCCGGGTCATAATTAAGAGAAAACAGCAGATCGCTGTAATCAGCCGCCGATAATTTCCCGACAGCCAGCAAATGTTTGAAACAGCGCCAGGAGTCTGAAAGTCGGCCATGCTCACGATATGTCCAGGCCAGATTCACCCAGGTTTCGTTAATCTCCGGTGCCTTAACCACGGCCTGTTCATATAGACCCAAAGCTTCATGTAAACGGCCCGTATTGAGCAGAATATTGGCCATATTATTATACAGAATACCATCATCAGGTTGCTGCTCAATAGCCTCCTTCAAAACCGCCAGCGCCTCTTCATGCTGCCCCATGCCGACAAGAATATCAGCTTTAAGAACATGAGCCGAGGTAGAATATGGGGATAACGCAAGCAGCCGCTCACATAAATCAAGGGCCTCGACTAATTGATTATCACGGCGCAAAACATCTATGAGTCCGCTTAAGGCCTCAAAATTTCGTGGACACAAGACAATAAATCGACGGTAATATTCAGCAGACTGCTGATAATTTCCCAAATCGGCAAAGATGGCCGCCAGGTTGTGAAGAGCCTCATGATGCTGGGGAGCCTGACGCGTTACCTTTTTCAGAACAAGAGAGGCCGAGTCTAATTCCCCCAGGTCGCGAAGAGCCGCGGCCATATTGACTTGATAGTCATGACGTTCAGGGTATAATTTTACCGCCCGCCGTAAATATTTCAGGGCCTGAGCCGGATTTCCCTGCTGTAGAGCCAACGCCCCGGCCAGGTTTAAGGCATCACCATTCCCAGGCTCCTGTTTTAAAACCTGCTTATAAAAATCAGCCGCCGAATTTAAATCTCCAGCCTGGTGCAGGGCCAGGGCCTGAGGCAGGAGGTCAAGGGTGCGCGGCCGAGGTTTAAATAACGATTTACGGGCGCGTTTTATCTTTTTGGCCATCGGCCTTTTCCCGCTGAATATCAAGATCTATTTGGTTCAACTGCAAATCATGAGGGTTAACATGACAGGTAAGACAGGACTTAAAGCGCTTCAAAAGCCCCGGATCATGAGGCGGAGGATTATGGCATTTAGAGCATTTCGGTATGGTCTTATGCACCCGGCTGTGGCATCTGACGCAAGCCAGGCGGCGGTGCTTGGCATGACTCGCGGCAAGCAATCGGTATTCTTTCTTATGGCAGGCCCCACAATACTCCGAGGGGACTTTATCGCCATAGGTTACATGCAGCGGCATATGAGCCTTATGGCAGCCAAGACAGTCAGTCATGGTCATATAGGGCAGATGACCGGCGTGACAGGCAAAGCAGGTGGGTTTATACCCGTGCCGGGGATGGCAGGAGGTACAGTAGAAGGTTGAATGCATACTGGGATATTTTTTCAACTGTTTAATCTGCTTCTTATGACAGGTAAGGCAAGGTTTTGTGGCATGTTCAGGCAGGGTAATCCGCAATGGAGTATGGGGATTGGTGTGGCAGCCCAGGCAATTTTTAAGGCCAAAATGCTCTTGGGTTCCCTTCTTGTGACAACGGCTGCAATGGGGAATTATCCCCCACTTACGCGGCGGATGCCCCACATGACAGTTCAAACAGGTAACTTTATGGAGATGAGCCCGGCCGGCGCGTTTATTGGCGGCCACGATGGCGGCATGGCATTTGGGGCAGTCGGCCAGGGTTAAGCCCTGGGTAATTTTACCACTACCCCAGGCATAATGGGGAAAGACGGCAATAATAAATATGAGGCCAAGCAGCAACCGCCACGAGTTACGGCTAAATAATAAATTGTCAGGAGGCATAAATTGTTTTAAAGTTAGTAACTATTCAATAAAGGTAACAAATTACCCGAAACTCGGAACCGTAACCGTTTAGATGTGCTCCAGGTTTGTTCGTTTTGACCTCCGAGTCTGTACTCCCTGTACGTGAAGAGGGCAAAACGGACGAAGATGGAGTGCAGCTGAACGGTTACTAAAGTTATTTATTTCACTATTCAGGTAGGGGCTTAAACTTTTCTATTTTATGCGTTGCTTGTTTTTTGTCAATCATTAATCATTAGTAACAACCATGCTCTCCGCAAAAGCTCTAAAAATACCAGCCTTGATATTCACCTGGGCTCTGCCCCTGCTGTTTTATGGCTGCAGTCATAGTGGGCAAATCAGACCTGAACTACCGCCCTTAACCAATATGGCCGGTCATTGTATAAAAGCTGACTGTCAGAACGGCAAGGGAGTATTTGCCCTCAACAATGGCGGCCGTTATAAGGGTGCCTTTATTAACGGTCGTTTCAATGGCGCGGGGGTCTTGACCCTGGCTGACGGCAGCCGTTTTCAGGGAACTTTTGTCGATAATCATTACAATGGCGGCGGCCGAGTACTGATAAAAGGTGAGGGCGGCGGTAAATGTGAAATAAATTCCAATTGTCTTGACGGTAGAATAGGGGTGTTGACCATGGACGACGGCCGCCGGCTGAGTGGCAAATTCCGCCGGGGCCGCTTAAACGGCTCAGGTGTCTTAAAAAAAGCCAATGGCGATGAGTTACGCGGTATGTTTCTCAACAACAAGTTATCCGGCCGGGGAACTATTATGCAGGCGGATGGCACAAGCTACCGGGGAACCTTCAAAAACGGCCTCTTTAATGGTGAAATCATCGCGATTTTCCCCTTTGGCAGCCGCTTTCGCGGTATATATAAGGATGGAGTCTACCTCAAAAACGGGGTCTTAACCTTTCCCAACGGTATTCGCGGCAAATGCCTGAGTGGTAATTGTGTAAACGGGGTAGGGACGTTAATCTTATCCGATGGCGGCCGCTATCATGGCGGTTTCCATAATTGCCGTAAAGACGGCCAGGGAATTTTTACGGCCGCCGACGGCTCTGTCTATAGCGGTGGCTATAAGGACGGCAAACGCCATGGCTTAGGAACATATATATTTCCCAGTGGTATTAAGTATGTGGGAACCTACAAAAACGGCAAGAGAGACGGCCGCGGGGTTTATATCTTTACCAATGGCCAGGAACATTTTGTTGAATATGAAGATGGGAAATTACGTTAGGAGGTAACAATTCAGCAGCACCCCATCTTTGTCCATTTAGGCCTTTTCGAATACGAAAGTATGCTTCAAAGTCCTAAATGAACAGGAAAGCGTAGACTCCGAACCTGGAGCACTGCTGAACAGTTACGGCTACCAGTTTAGGGAAATTGATTGCCCCTGCTGAATAGTTACGATAAAACAAAACGGCACAAAAAGGGGGCAGAACTCTTTTTAAGTTCTGCCCCCTTTATTGTCTACAGGTTTTGCAGTTAAACTTAATTACGGTGCAGTAGCAGTAGCTACAGCCCAGTTAGGATTAGTGTGAGTAGAACCCTTCTCGTGACAAGTCAGACAGAAATTAGAATGGTCGTTAGACTTCCACAGAAAACGCTCAGCTCCAGAGGCATTCTGGGTATTATGAACGTCATGGCAGGATACACACTCAAACTGGGTACCGCCATAAAGCAGGTCTTTAATCTTGGTGCTGGAGGTCATCTGTTTGGTTACATTGGCGATTTCAGGATCATTATCCATGGCCTCATAATAATTAAAACCGATGGGATGATGATTGCTTAAATCACCGCCTTTACCAATGGTATAGGCGTTATCCCCAGGATGCAAAGAGCCGCTGTTAATAAACTGATCCCCCGCACCAGGTGCACTACCGCCGGCTTGCGTATTGGAGTAAGCATTCAGGGCCACAGATCCGTCATGACAAGACAGGCAAAGCAGAGAAACACCACCAGGTTGACCAATAGTAGCATTCAGGGCATTACGACCAGAGGTGGGGCCATTACCGTTATTATATGTTGTGAAGCTGCCGGCATTCGTTGTTACATCATGGTTCCACAACGGGCTGTAAGTAAGGTTTGCGTCTGTCTTATGAGCATTATGAGGATGATGACAGAACACGCAGATCCGGCTCTGAGCATCGCCATATGCTGCGGCACTTAAATCATGGGAAGAGCCGACAATACCCTCACCACCGGTAAGATTCGCCATAGCGGTACCGCTCGACATTGACAGGGCAAAAACACCAATCCCCAGGGCCAGTCCGATAAATAATGTTTTTTTCATTTTTGTTTCTCCTTGTAAAAATGATTGATAATCATGTTTAAATAAATCAAACCTAATCGCCTTGCAACCTTTTTTAATGCACCAGGCATGCCAAACAAACTTTTTTATTATTTTTTAATGCTTAGAAAGTAGTTTTCCGCCATAAGAACAATGTGTTACGCTGTATCACAAGTCCTGCCATTATCTAAAGCCCAGAATACGGATTCCCAACACATAAGGCCAAAAGCACTCTTACCTGGAGTTATTTTCCCCACCTTGGGCGAAAATCCCCATAATCTTCATATCAAGGCAGACTAAGCGGTTTCGGCGCACCATTGCTGCCAGATTCGGCGGCAAATATTCTCGAATCGGCGGCAAAAAGAGGCGCGCCGACAGAGTTCAGAGCTTAAAAGCTGGGAACGAAGCTCTTTCCGCAGGCTTTGCAGACGTTTTTTGTCTTGGGCCAGATTAAAAGACAGGGAGAGGTATTCCGCACGATCCACAGCGCAAAATTTCGATCCGGCAACCCGGCCCATGATACTTGACCCCACTCGGGCGGCATGACGGTCGCCACGCATGGTAATAACCGGCACCCCCATCCACAGGGCCTCACAAGTTGTGGTTGTGCCGTTGTATGGAATGGTATCCAGGGCGATATCCACCTCATTATATGTAAGGAGATGCTCGAAGCGGCCCGGCGTATAACCCCTGAGAACAAGACGACCGGCCTCGATACCATGAACGGCAAAAAGCCGCCGCATACGCTCTCTCGTCTCGTGATGATCAAGACTTACTCCCTTCAGTAACAGCCGGGAACCTTTAGTTTTTTTCAGGACAGCAGCCCAGAGCTCAACCAGCGGCGGGGAGATCTTAGCCGGATTGTTAAGGGAACCGAAGGTTATATATTTATTCCGCAGACAGGGCGGCTCCACCGGGTATATGTCTAAATCCGGCGGTTCATAGCAAAGAAAGACGGAGAGACGGAGCAGGGTCTCACTGTAAAAAGGCTCACTGTCGGCGGGCGGATCAACCTCATAATCAGTAAGACGGTAATGAATAGTGGGCAGACCGGTGGTATTGGGATAGCCCAGCCAACTCATCTGGAGCGGCGCGGCCTGGCAGGCAAATATATCTAAACGACTGCCGGTCATATGCCCGGCTAGATCAACAAGAATATCTATCCGGTCATTGACTATGGCCCGAACGGCTTGACCGGTGTCAAGTGTGCTTATATCGCGCCAGTAAGGGCTCAATAGCTTAAGCTCGGCCGTAACAGAGTCAGGGCGGCTGACATTGGCGTAACAGAAAATGCTTATCTGCCGCGAGTCATGATCGCGGAGCAAGGGCCGCAGAAAATAGCTTACCGAATGATCCCGAAGATCGGGGGACACTATACCCACCCGCAGAACACGTTCAGTATCTGACGAATTTGTGAAGATATACCGGCAGCGCCGCCCACGGCCATGCCTAACCCACCATTCCTTTGCCGCCCGGGCCTCCTCGGCCCGGCTTATCCCCGGCATATAATTAAGAGCCGCGAGACAGGCACTGTGCAGACCTGGATTATCCGGGAACACCAACATGGCCTCCTTAAAGCAGGACAGCGTCTCGGCCATACGCCCCTGATCATAAAGAATGGCGGCCATATTGTTCCAGGCCGACAGATTATGCTTATCTATGGCCAGCGTCCGCTGGTAAGCCTTTATGGCCTCGTTGTCTTTTCCCTGTTGATGCAGAACATTGGCCAGATTATAATGGGCCTCAGCCATTCCCGGCTGCAAGGCAACAGTTTTCCGATACCAGAAGGCGGCCCGCTGCCATTCACCCAGTCCGTCATAGACAATCCCCAGTTGATTGCAGAGCATAAAATCTTTTGGGGTTTTATGTAATAATTTTTCATAGCACAGGGCCGCCTGTTCCAAACGACCAGCCTTGAGGTGCCCTTCAGCCTGGGCGGTCAACACCCGTGGTGAGGACGCGAGAGAGACCGTTTTTCTTCTTTTTTTCATTTCTATTTTTTTAAGGCGCAATCCCCACAGACAAAACGGCTTTGCAAATAACCGGGATTACGTTATACTCTCTGAATTTATGACATTCGGCGATTATTGGTACGTGCGCCTGCCCCCTGTTTTTAATCAATTTAACTCATAGTTAAGGAGTTTAACCGATGCTTAGAAAGGATGCCCGTAATATATATATACTGGCCGGGATTCTGCTCAGCTTTTTTGCCCTGTCCGGCTGCATACCCTCAACTGCTCCTCAAAAGAAACAACCCCCTACCTTTTTCCCGCCGGCTCCGTCTCTACCGCGTTATCAATTTCTCCGCAGCTTTAACGGCTCGGCTGATTTTGCTAAAAAAGCCAGTGGTCTGGCCGCCTTTATCGGGGTACGGGGCCGCAAGGGCTTTGTCTTCAAAAAGCCCTATGGAGTAGCTATGCAGAACGATATTCTCTATGTCTGTGACTCCATGAACACCGTCTTCACCTTTAATCTGGCCAAGCGGATATTTGCCCCCCTCAGCGGAGCGCAGGGTATGGGCAAATTAGTGGAGCCCCTGAATATAGCCCTTGATAAAAAGGGAAATAAATATGTTGTTGACCCAGCTCGTTCGCAGGTTCTTAAATATGACAAACACGACTTTTTTGTCAAAAGCTATTCCAATCCTGATAACTGGAAGCCGGTGGCCGTCGCGGTATATGGCAGTAACCTGTTTGTGGTTGACGGTACTCACAACAAAGGCCGGGTACAGGTTTTTGACATACAAAGCGGCAACGTAATTGACAGTATCGGCAATTCGGGAGAAGAAAATACCAGATTACGTATCCCGGTGGATATCGCCTTCGACCAGGAGGGCTATATGTATGTCGTGGATATGGGACGTTTCCAGGTTGTCAAATATGACCGTGATGGTCATTACCGGGGATATCTTGGCAGCGCCGGCAGCAGCTTTGGCCACTTCGGCCGCCCCAAGGGTATTGCCATTGATCATGACGGGCGAATATATGTGGCCGACGCCGCCTTTAACAACGTCCAGGTCTTTGCCGCCAACGGCCAGGTGCTGACTGCCTTCGGCAATCTGCCACTGGACAAACCAGGCTCTATGAATCTGCCGGCCGGGGTGGCAATTAACTATGACAGCGTTGATTATTTTAAACAATATGCCGCCCCCGGCTTTCAAATTCAATACCTGATTATCGTTGCCAATCAGTTCCATCCCTACAGCGCTATCAACGTCTATGGCTTTGGCAAAATGACGGGCAAAACTTATCCCTCCGATCAGGAATTATTGGATAAATACATGAGAGAGCTGAGACGTAAAAACGGGGCGGCTGAATAACTTTTTACTAAAACAGTGATTCCCTTACGGCTCAGATATCTGGCTCTGGCATTACTGCTGCCCGCAGCCACGGCCCGTGCCGCCTGGCGGCAATTTGTGCCCACCATCTGGTATTCCACCAGCGGCTTAAGCTATGATTACCGTTTTATCTCCCATACCTCTAAAGACAAAAGCCAGGATAGAGAAACCCTGAGCCGCAACAAGGAGGTCAGGGCTACCCTTGATTTTTCCAGCCTGGGCTATATTTACAATCCTGATCTGCTGATCTTCACTTTAGATTTTGCCGGAGAGACTGATCGTAACACCCATACGAATGAACAGGATGACGGCTGGCAGGTAAATAAAGGTGATGGGATTGATTTTGATCTGGCGGGCCTGGTATTGAGAAGAAAACATCTCAACCTGGATTTCCATATTTCCGAGAGCCGTCCTTTTATTACTTCAGTTTATGGCGACAGTAATACCCACGAAACGATCTTCCAGGGAGACAGTGCCCTTAATTACCGCCTGACCCCACTCTCCGCCCGTCTTGGTTACAGCCATTACAAGTCTACCACAGAAGATAACAGCGGTATCGGCGGCACGGCTAAACGCTGGGCGACAAACGATACCGTCAATATAAGCTCCTCCTACAAGGGTAAGGGGTATTCGGTAAATGGCGCCGCCTCCCATCGAATTCAAAAAAATGAAACCGACCAGAAACCGCTGTCGTCACTGACAGGAAACAACTCCAGCGCCAACAACTTTCTACGGCTCTCCGGCACCTTAACCTATAAAAATTTTGATTTTTTAAGCTCCGGCAATTACTCGGTCTCTCATACCGATAATGATCTTGTCAGCGGTGAGACGTTGCCCAGTAATATCTCCGCTCATAAATCATTCATCCAGAATATCAAGATTCATCTGCCCTGGAATATGAGTTCAAAAATAGAAATGAGCGTTGACCGCCAGGATGACTCTAACCGTGATCTAGATCAGACCAGGGACTGGCTGTCCACTTATGATGAAAATGAGTATCTCAATGCCAAACTGAATCACCGCCTTTATGAAAGTCTGTTTACCCAGCTTAAAATCGGTTGGAGAAATAAAAATTCTGAGAGCGACAGAACCAAGACCCAGGATTATAATTTGTCCATTGACTACCGCAAACGGCTCTTCGGCGGTTATCTGACAGCCAGAACCTCCAACGACCTGCTGATTACCGGGCAACAGGGAACACCATCTTACACAGATGTAATTCCCGGCAATTTCACCTCAGCCGGGCCATTTCCCATTACTTTTAATATTAAACCTAACGCTGACCCTCCTACCATTACCGTAGCGGTCTGTGATATTAACCACAGCGATACAAATACCGGCGGCAAACATTATAGTTGCGACTGCTATGCACAAAACTCCTGCACCAAAGATATTGATAATACATTATGGCAAAATTTGTCCCAGGGGAGTTGGAATGCTAATACTCCAATAATTAACATTACCGCCTTACCGGCAACAGGCGGCCCCTATGAGATCAGGGCAAACTATTCCCTGCCGGCAGGTGAAGATTATACCATCTCCTCCAACACCACCCGCTTCAGCGTCAATTTAAGCCTGCTCGACAATCGTCTTTCGTCTACCTATGAATATTCTCTGACCAAAGAAAAATTTCTTAAGGGTAATTCAGGCTTTGAAGACTTGCAACCGCAGGTTACTCGTGATTATGTTAATTTAATATGGACAGAAAAGCCCTTTAAGATTGAGAACGCCTATACCTGGTTAGAAGGCACCAACTTTTACGACCGACGGTGGCATATAGAAACCTCATATAACGACGGCCGTAAAATAACCAACTATTTGTACAGCGGCTGGTGGATTATCTACAAGCGGGATGACACCCACGGCGAAGATGCCAGCGCCGAGAGCAAACACGATGTTGAATGGCATTTCAATACCGGCATCTCTTTCTCCGGGCCGGTACCACTGACCGGTATTCATTATAACCTCACCACCTCCCTTGTCAGCCGACGCGGCAATGCTCCCGAGTATCAATTTAATGACAAGGGCCTGTGGCAGAATATAGACTATGAGAAGGATGATACCGACACCTACTCTAACGCTCTGAAACTATATGGGGTTATTCCCTATATAAAATGTACAGCCTCCGTCCAGGGCAGATATATCCTGAGCAAAAATTTGACTAATGGTATTAATACCAAAAGTCTCTATTATATATTCAACGCTGAACGAAACTGGATATTTGGTGCCACAACTATCAGCCTTAACGGGAATTATTCCATTAACGATCAACGCGGAGAGGTAGGGGCAACCGATCAGGTAAACAGAAGGGTAGATACAAATTCAAAAATATTTTTAAAGATAAGACGGATTTTGTTTTAGAACAAGAAACTATGGGGAATATAATGATACGGAAAATGGCAAAACACTGGTTTTATTTTTGGCTCGTCATGCTGATAACGGCCGCGGGCTTATTCCCCGGCAGACAGGCTGCTATAGCCGCCGGCCCCGTTGTTCAACCAGCCGATAAGGTTATGGGGCACGGCGATGCCGCCTCCATAGTTGTGGCACGGGTAAACGGGGCAAAGATTAACATGGCCCAATTGATGGATAGAATATATGATTTGACCATGGAGCGCTATGGACGGCGCGAGATAACCCCGTTTCTGGCCCAAAAGATTAAGGATGAATCCCTTAACCAGTTAATATTGGAAGAACTGGCCTATCAAAAGGCAGCCCAAAGTATTAAAATCAGCAGCTCCGAAGTCAAAAAGGTCACTAAAGCTCAAATCAAGGCCATGGGGGGAAAGAAAGGCCTGCAGAAGTATCTTCGGGCTAACGGCCTGAAAAATCGCGCCGCCTTTGAGACGCAGATCCGCCGTATGTTAACGGTGAGGGACTACATCCGAAAGAATATAGCCCCTAAGATTAAAATAACTGATAACGATCTCAAAACCGCCTACGCCCGGGGCAAGGCTTATTTCCATGCCCCGGAGAATGTGCAGGTAAATAAAATTCTTTTTTTTGGCGATCCCAATAATCCACGCACCATACAGCACATCATGAAAGTACGGAGTGAGATTATAAAGAAGTATAATAATCATCCGGAGAAGCTGAAGGCCGACGGTACTTTTGTGGTACAGCAAAACATCCACTTAGACAAGGTGGCGGATAAAGAGCTCTACGAGGCCGCCAAAAAGCTGGGGAGATATAAAATATCCAAGCCCATAAAAATGAACGGTAATTTTTATCTCGTCCAGCTGACCGGCTATAAACCAGCCAGAAACAAGTCTTTTAAGATGGTGAAGAATTATCTTAAAAATGAACTTATAAGCCGCAAAAAGCAAGCCCTGTTAGCCGCCTGGCGCCAGCAACTGCCCAAGGGGGCTAAAATAGAATTTGTGGATCTGAAACCATGAAAAATCTATCTGCCTATATTATTTTTATACTGGCGGCTCTTTTTCTTACCGCCTGTGCCCCGGTAAAATGGAGCTATCAACTAAACTCTCCAGCCAAATTACAATGGCCGCCGCCGCCCAGTCCGGCAAAAATTGTCTATGACGGAACGCTTTCGGCCTTTAAGCCCACCGGCGAATCGATGTTTACCAGAATATTCGGCCGCGGGGACAGCGGCCGAATCATCAAGCCGGTGGCCGTGGCTGTGGGCAGCGACGGCCGCCTGGCCATTGCCGATGCCGCTCTTACCGGAGTGCACCTCTATATTCCCGCCAAGCAGCGTTATATGCTCTTAACTCATGCAGGTAAGTTGAGATTTAAATCGCCGGTCAGTGTTATTTTCGGCGCTGATTTGCGACTCTATGTTTCTGATTCTATCCAAAGGCAGATTTTTGTCTTTGACCAGCAGGGTAATTTTATGCGGGGGATTTCCGCCGTTGGCAACACTACCCTGAAGCGGCCAACCGGGCTTACCATCAGGCAGGACAAAAATCTGCTCTATGTTACCGATACCACGGCTCATCGTCTGGAGATATTTGATAATCAGGGAAATTATCGCGGCCATATCGGGGAACGGGGCAAGGAGCCGGGAGAATTCAATTTCCCTACCCATATAGCCTCTGACGCCGAGGGGCGGATATATGTTAATGATGCCATGAATTTTCGAGTGCAGATATTTTCTCCCCGCAACAAGGTTTTGGCAGTCTTCGGCCATCACGGCAACGGCTCGGGTGATTTTGCCATGTCCAAGGGTATTGCCGTAGACCGTAAAGGAATAATATACGTGGTTGATACCCTGTTTGACCGGGTGCAGCTCTTTGATATGCGCGGTGAGTATTTACTGTCCTTTGGCGGCCGCGGCACCGGGCCGGGTGAATTCTGGCTGCCATCGGGGATATTTATTGATCATAAAACCCAGAAATTATACGTCTGTGATACCTATAATAAAAGGCTGCAGATTTATACTCTGCATGATTAAGCTGCCGAGGAGACAATGATGAAATGGTTTATTGGATTGTTTATATTTGTCCTGTTGCTGCCGATAACAGCCCACGCCGATAACAGTGGTATTCTTAACACCAAGCATAATCTCTCGGTAACCGGGCCGGGACCAATTCACGCCTTAACCGAGACCAGAATCTGTATCTTCTGCCATACCCCTCATAACGCCACCCCCAATACGCCGCTCTGGAACCGGGAAATCACCCATGGCGTAAATTACCAGACTTACAACAGCACCACATTTAACGTCACCCTCTCCCAGCCCACCGGCTCATCACGGCTTTGCCTCTCCTGCCATGACGGCACCATTGCCCTGGGGCAGGTAAAGAGCGTTACCGGCGGCATCAAGATGAATATGGAACTCACCGGCCGACCTTCGCTCCTCGGCACGGATCTGCGGGACGACCACCCATTTTCGTTTCCCTATTCCGAAGGGGTCTCCCAGAACCCCCAGTTAAAGCCCAGGCCAACCGACCTCCAGTTTGAGAATGGAGATGTAATTCAATGCACCACCTGTCATGATCCCCACGACAATACCTTTGGCATGTTCCTCGCGGTGGATAATAACAAGACCGCTCTATGCCTTAAATGCCATGGCAGAACAGGTTGGACTACCTCAGCTCACGCCACAGTCACCAATACATGGAACGGCTCCGGGCCTAATCCCTGGCCGGTTAACGACCGTCTTGGCAGCCACACCCGCAATACTGTGGCGGAAAATGGTTGTGAGAACTGCCATACCCCCCATAATGCCGGCGGTCCCCAACGCCTGCTTAAATATCGCAAAGAAGAAAAAAATTGTATATATGCCTGCCATAACGGTAATCTGGGGGCCAAAAATATTGCCGCTCAATTTACCAAGATCTCCCATCATCCGGTGGAGATGGCAGCCATTGGTGATATAAACGGCACCCCGCATGACCCCACGGAAAATCCAACCCAGGTTACCGGCCATGTAGAATGCCAGGACTGTCATAATCCCCATACCGTAAACCCATCAATTACCGCCAAAGCCCCATTTGTCAGCGGTATAATCCAGAATGTTTCGGGAGTGGATAAATTAGGGGCAGCAGTCAACCCGGCAATCTACGAGTATCAGATTTGTCTTAAATGCCATGGCGATACAACCAGCATTACCGCGGCAGTCAGCCGCTACAGCCCCCAGGCCAACCCCACCATAACCAATCGTCGTCTCGATATGGCGGTGACCAACCCATCCTTTCACCCGGTAATGGGAATCGGTGTTAACCCCAATGTCCCCAGCCTGCCGAGTTCCACCTCACCGGATCAGAGCATGAATGCCTCCTCGAGGATATATTGCACGGATTGTCATGATAGTGACGAGACTCCCCGCATTGGTGGAACAGGTCCAAAGGGACCGCATGGCTCGATTTACCCCCACCTGCTGCGAGAGCGTTATGAAACATTGGACGGCACACAGGAGAGTTATGCCGCTTACGCCCTGTGCTACCGCTGTCATGACCGAACAAGTATTCTGTCCGATGTCAGTTTTCAAAAGCACGGCATGATGGGAGGGCATAGCGGTCATCTCCATCTCAGGATGGGCGGGGGTGCTCCCTGCTCAGCATGTCATGATCCACACGGGGTGGTGGACGATGGTGTTTCAGGCGATCACACCCACCTGATTAATTTTGATAGAAGTATAGTGAGTCCCGTCCCAGGTAACACAACACCAATATACAAAGACTTAGGTAAATTCAGCGGCTCATGCACCCTGATTTGTCATGGTAAAACGCATAACAATGTTACCTACCCATAAAAAGCTTAATGGCTTCCAGGTAGGCGTTTCATGAACCCCCTGCCGCACACGCTTATCTTGGGGTATTGTCGAACATGGGAGTACATCCCGCCCTGCGGGCGAGAATAAACGGCGAGCTTCACCATACATTTTCTTTGAACCGCAGAAGTTAAAAACTTCAAACTTCGACATTCCTTGTTCGATATTCGATATTTAACGGCTGTAAGAGATTTCCTGTGAAGCAAACAATAAAAATTTTGATTTTCCGATACATGAAACATAAGACTTCTGATGATGAGAGAGGAGGGGTAAATCGCGGGGTCTAATCTGAGCAGTTTGAAATGCAAGGGCGGCGAGCGTTACAGGCCCATCTTTTTAAGGCGGTAACGCAGGGCGTCACGCGACAGACCTAAGAGTTCAGCCGCCTTCCGTTGATTACCGCCGCTTTTCTCCATGGCCTTGCGGATAAAACGCTCCTCCATGACCTCAAGGGAAAGATCAGCCGGTAATTCCATTTCTTCCATTCCCCTGTCGGCCGGGGCCTCAAGCGAGACGCCTTCCAGATTTTCCCGGATATCGTCCACGGCAATTAGCTCACCGTCTGATAATACAACCAGCTTTTCTACGAGATTTTTTAACTGCCGGACGTTGCCGGGCCAGGGGTGATTCAGCAGAATTTTCATCCCCTTCTCATCAATAACCTTGTCACCCGTATCATATTTCCGGCAGAAAGTTTTTAAGAAGGAATCCACCAGAACCGGGATATCCTCCGACCTTTCCCGCAACGGTGGCAGCTCAATGGTGGCAATATTCAAACGATAAAAGAGATCTAAACGAAATTCTTTATGCTGAACCTGAGCGTTAAGATCATGATTAGTGGCAGCCAGAATGCGGACATCGGCCGCGATATCATCCAAAGCGCCTATGGGCCGAAAGGATTTTTCTTCGAGAAGTTTTAATATCTTTGATTGAAACTGATACGGCATATCCCCCAGCTCATCTAAGAGTACGGTACCGCCATTGGCCGCCTCAATCAGCCCTTTTTTGGAGTTCCGGGCATCGGTAAACGCCCCTTTCTCATAACCAAACAATTCACTCTCAATGAGATGCTCCGGGATATTAGAGCAGCCAATCTGAAGGTATGGATGATCCCGGCGATTACTCATCTCGTGAATTCTCTGACAGAGATAATTTTTCCCGGTACCGGATTCACCGAGAATCAGGATGGTGAGATCTGATTTAACCGCCAACCGTTTGGTGATGGCAAAGACCTTTCTCATCTTTTCACTGACGCATTGCTCTTCGCCGGACTCCGCTCCATCAATGGCGGACATCTCTTCCCTGATGCTATTGAGGGTCTCCCTTAATTTATCAAAATCAATGGGTTTTTCCAGGTAATCCCTCGCTCCCAGCTTCATAGCAGCAACCGCGCTGTATAACTCCCGCTGACCGCTGATCATGATAACTATAATCTCCGGCCTGGAATTTTTAATAACCTTTAGAATTTCCAGGCCATCAATAGAGTCCTGCAGCTTCATGTCCAGAAGAACTATATCGGGTTCTTTATCCTCTATAATATTCAGAGCCTTGGTACCGGAACCAGCGGTGAAGGCGGTAAAACCCTCTTGTTTGACAAATTTTTCCAGACCGAAACGAATAAGGGACTCGTCATCAACAATAAGAATCTTGAGGGGGGAAGGCTGATGAGATTTAGATGGCGGCATATGACGGCTTTTAGAATTTAGCGGGATGACGACTTTGATTACCGGGTTCAATTTTCAGCTCTAACCGCAATTTCTTAACCGGATACAACTGAAAATTATTTCTAAACGTTCAGTATTCTAAAATTAATTTATCATATTATTTTCTGGTAATAATTTCAACAAGGATAAAGCTGCGGATTAAGAAAAATCGTTTAATTTTAATTTATTAAACCTTCAGGATGATCTTCCGCCGCAGGTAAAAAAATCACAGGCTCAAAGTAGGTAGTGCGGGAGTGTTCGTAAAAGATTATAATTAATATTTATTTTTTTGATTTCAGCGACACAAAAGCGGCGGAGTATACATGATTGTCAGAAAACCAACGAGACAGATAGAGGTGGGCGGAGTACCAATCGGCGGTGAAGCGCCGATTGTGGTGCAGTCCATGACCAACACCGACACCAGAGATATAGCGGCCACCGTCAGCCAGATAAAACGCCTCACCGAGGCCGGCTGTGAAATTATCCGGGTGGCTGTGCTGGATATGGAGGCAGCGCTGGCCATTGCCCGGCTCAAGGCCTCAATCAACATTCCCATTATTGCTGATATTCATTTTGACTGGCGGCTGGCAGTGGCCAGTATGGAAAACGGCGCCCACGCCGTGCGGATCAATCCCGGCAACCTCGGCGGCGCCGACAAGCTGGCCAAGGTGGTGGAAGCGGCGAAAAAATATGGGGCCGCCATTCGGGTAGGGGTAAACTCCGGCTCATTGGAGCGAGACATCCTCAACCGTCATGGCGGCCCGACCCCGGAGGCCCTGGTGGAAAGCGCCTTAAGAAATGTCGCGCTCCTTGAGAAGCAGAATTTTACCAACCTCAAAATCTCGGTTAAATCCTCGGATGCCATGTTAACGGTAGCAGGTTACCGGGCGCTGGCGGCCAACTGCAATTACCCCCTGCATCTCGGCGTTACCGAGGCCGGAGGACTGATCGCCGGCACGGTTAAATCAAGCGTTGCCCTGGGCCTCCTCCTCGCCGAAGGCATCGGCGATACCTTTCGTATCTCCCTGACCCGCGATCCGGTAGAAGAAATAAGGGTAGCCTATGAACTGCTGCGGGCCCTGCACATTCGGGAGCGGGGGCCGGAGTTAATCTCCTGTCCAACCTGCGGCCGCTGCCAGATTGATCTTTTTTCCCTCGCCGAGCGGGTGGAGGACTACATCCAAACCGTTAAAACCAACTTGAAAATCGCGGTTATGGGCTGCGTGGTCAACGGCCCGGGGGAAGCCAAGGAGGCAGACCTGGGCCTGGCCGGCGGCAACGGCCTGGGAATTATCTTCAAGAAGGGTAAATTATTCAAGAAGGTGCCGGAGGATAAATTATTCGCGGCCTTTGTGCAGGAATTAAAAAAAATGGAAAAATAGTTACTGTACTTGTTTTGTACTACGAGCCAATAATTACCGAATACTAAAAGGAAAAATTATGCGTTTTAGTGAAATGCTCATCCCCACTCTCAGGGAAAATCCGGCCGAGGCCGAGGTGGTAAGCCATAAATTGATGCTGCGGGCCGGCTTTATCAGAAAACTAAGTACCGGTATTTATTCATATCTCCCCTTAGGCCTCCTCGTTTTAAAGAAGATTGAGCATATTGTCCGCCAGGAGATGAATGCCGCCGGCGCTCAGGAGGTGTTGCTGCCCATGGTACAGCCCGCTGATCTCTGGGAGGAGTCCGGACGGCTGAAAAAATATGGGCCGGAGCTTTTGCGTTTCCGGGATCGTCACGGGCGGGAATCATGTCTGGGCCCCACCCATGAAGAGGTCATCACCGACCTGGTACGTAATAACGTCCACTCCTATCGTTCCCTGCCCCTTAATATCTATCAAATCCAGACCAAGTTCCGGGATGAGATCCGCCCCCGTTTCGGCCTGATGCGGGGCCGGGAATTCATCATGAAAGATGCCTACAGCTTTGATGCCGACGATGAAGCGGCTTCAGTGGCTTACGAGAAGATGCGTTACGCCTATCATCGTATTTTTGAGCGCTGCGGCCTTAAATTCCGGGCCGTGGAGGCCGATACCGGCACCATTGGCGGCAGTTTCTCCCACGAGTTCATGGTTCTGGCCGCCACCGGTGAGGACACCCTGGTAATCTGCCCCAAATGCTCCTATGCCGCCAACATGGAAAAAGCCACCTGCATGCCGCCGCCCGCCCTTAACGAACCGGAGCTGCTGACCATGGAGAAGGTTACCACCCCCGGAAAACGTAAGGTGGCGGCAGTGACGGAATTTCTGCGCCTTACGCCGCGACAATTAGTCAAGACCATGATCTTCATGGCCGATGGCCGGCCGATGGCCGTTCTCCTGCGCGGTGACCATGAAATCCAGCCGGTCAAATTAAAGAATTTTCTTAAAGCGGACGAGGTGGAGCTGGCCTCTGACCAGGAATGCTTTGACGCCGTGGGCGTCCCGAGCGGCTATATCGGCCCGGTGGGGATTAAGCTGCCCCTCGTAGCTGACCGCGAGGTTATGAGCTTAAGCAATTTCGCCATTGGCGCCAACGAAAAAAACCATCATTTTATCAACGCCAATCACGGCCGGGATTTTAAAATTGAAAGGGTAGCTGATCTGCGGGTAATTACCGAAGATGACCGCTGCCCCCTGTGCGGGGCGGGACTGCAGCTTACCCGCGGCATCGAAGTAGGCCATATCTTTAAACTGGGCACCGCCTACAGCGAGGCCCTGCATGCCGTCTTTCTCAACGAGGAGGGCCACGAGATCCCCTTTGTCATGGGCTGTTACGGTATCGGCGTCAGCCGGGTGGCGGCGGCGGCCATTGAGCAGAATCATGATAAGGACGGCATGATCTGGCCCCTGCCCATCGCCCCGGCGGCGGTGATTATTCTGAACCTGTCCCCGAAAGATGAAGAGATCACCAGGGCGGCCGAAGAACTTTATCAGGCCTTGCGTCATGAGAATATTGATGTCCTGATAGATGATCGGGACGAACGGCCGGGCAGTAAATTTAAAGATGCCGATCTTCTGGGTATCCCCCTGCGGCTGACCATAGGCAAACGCCTGGCCAAAGATGGAATCGTCGAGATCCGTGAACGACGAACCGCCAAGACGCGGGATGTAGCTCTTGGCGAAGCCCTTTCCCAACTCATGAAACTACTACGGCCCTGAAGCAGCCGCCAAGAACATCATGCCAGTTATAAACAACATATTAACCCAGGCCGGGCTTTATATGGCGGAGGATAATATCCGGCTGCTCAAAAAAGCCTATGACTTCGCCGTTAAGGCCTATGCTGATAATCCGGCCCGCCTCTCCGGAAAGCCTTACATCACCCACCCCCTGGCCGTGGCCCATATCCTGGTTTCTCTGCGTCTCGACGCCCCGACGGTAATTTCGGGCCTGCTGCACAAGGTTCTGCGCGGCACTCCACCCCGCTCCTCCGAGGCCGAGCTGCGGGATTTATTCGGTTCAGAGGTGGCCTCAA
The DNA here is from genome assembly GCA_011330685.1 of Desulfobacterales bacterium. Classification (GTDB taxonomy): domain Bacteria; phylum Desulfobacterota; class Desulfobulbia; order Desulfobulbales; family VMSU01; genus JAADIV01. Next base: position 20,265 of record DRPV01000249.1, on the reverse strand, counting down.
TAGTCCGCGGAGCCACCAAGATTGACGATATTCAATTTAAAAGCCACTTGGATTACAAGGCGGAAAACGTCAAGAAGATGCTGCTCGCCATCTCCGCCGATATCCGGGTATTGTTAGTGAAGCTGGCCGACCACCTCCACGATATGCAGACTCTGGAGTACGTCCCCGCCGCCCGCCAGCAGGAACTGGCCCATGACAGCATGGATCTGTATGCCCCCCTGGCCAGTCGACTTGGCCTCGATCTGGTAAAAAGGGAACTCGAAGACGCGGCCTTTCGTTATCTATATCCCAGACAATACGCTGAATTAAATGAAAAAATCCAGATGTCCCTGCCGGAGCGGGAAAAATTTGTTGAGGAGATAAAATCCATCCTCACTAACAAAATTTCGACCCAGGGCATCAAAAACTTCAGGGTTCTCGGGCGTCCCAAGCATCTTTACAGTATCTACCGCAAGCTGGTGGTGCAGAATATTTCCGTGGACAAAGTCTACGATAAAGTCGCCTTCCGGGTTATTGTTCAGGAGGTTGGCGAGTGCTATGAGGTTATGGGTATTGTCCATTCCCTGTGGCAGCCGGTTGCCAGCCGCTTCAAGGATTTTATCAGCGCGCCCAAGGCCAACCTCTACCAGTCCCTCCACACCTCGGTAATCGGCCCGCACGGCGATTTTATGGAGATCCAGATCCGCACGGAAAAGATGGACGAGATTGCCAATGACGGCATCGCCGCTCACTGGGCCTATAAAGAGGGGGCGGCTATCTCCCAGAAGGACGCCCACATGTTTCAGTGGCTGAAACAGTTGGTGCAAAGCCTGCAGGAGGTGGACGATGCCCGCGAATTCTTAGATTCGGTACGCGATGAACTGGATTATTCAACGGTCTACGCCCTGACCCCCAACGGTGATGTCAAGGAACTGCCCTCGGGCAGCAGCCCCCTTGATTTCGCCTACAGCATTCATACCGATGTGGGGCATCATTGCGTGGGGGCCAAGATTGACGGTCGTATTGTCCCCCTGAAATATACCATCCAGAACGGCGATGTTATTGAGATTATAACCTCACCTCACCAGCACCCCAATCAGGGCTGGCTGGCCTTATCCAAAACCAGCCGCGCCCGCAGCCGCATTCGTCATTGGTTGAAGCAGGAGGAGAAAAATCACTTTCTGGAGAACGGCCGTGAAATCTGTGAACGGGAGTTGCGCCGCCATAATCTAAGTATCAAACGACTTATCAAGACCGGCCATCTGCAGAATTTACTCAAAAAATTCCACAGTCATCATCTTGACGACTTACTGCGCCGGGTGGGAAGCGGTGAAATCACCGTGGCCCAGTTAACCGCAGCCTTTTTGCCGCCTGAATTAAAGGCCGAGAAAACCGACATTATAGAGTTAACGGAATGTCTGCCCGCGGGGGCAAGAAAAAAGGCCAAAATCAGGCAGGGGGGAGACGGCGGTCTCGTAAAAATCGACGGCATTGATAATATAATGATCAAGCTCAGTAATTGCTGCATGCCCATGCCGGGCGATGAGATTGTCGGTTTTATTACTTCCGGACGCGGGGTCTCAATACACAAGGCGGGCTGCCGAAACTTTCTGGCCACCGACCCCCAGCGGCACGTGGCGGTGGAATGGGCCGCGGAAGCACACCAGGCGCTCAAGTCCAGAATCAAGATTATGGCCCATAACAGCAAAGGCCTGCTGGTTAATCTATGTAATGTGATCAACAACAGCGACGGGGCGCAGATTATGGATGTGGAAGCCCATACCGCCAAAAACAACGGTCAGGCCCATATCGGGATAGTGGTGAATGTCTCAGGACGGCGGCAATTAAATACTATTCTGCAACAGATACGGCAAATGGATGATGTACTGGAAGCCGAGAGGGGATAAACGTGTAAGCGCTCCATGAACACCCTGCTGCGGGGCATCCATGAAACGCTTACACCTCGGAAGGCGGTTACCTTCCGGAGTTGTTTACTAAGGCGTTTAACCTGAAAATTACTTGTAACCGTTCACCTGCACCCCATCTTCGTCCGTTTCGCCCTCCTCACGTACAGGGGGTACGCATCGGAGGCCGAAACGAACGAACCTGGGGCACATCCGGAGTCTACGCTTTCCTGAACGGTTACAGTACGAGTTGAGGGTAATTTGTTGCCTATGCTGAACGGTTACAATTACTTTAATTTCACTACCGGTTTGGTAACGGCTCCGGAACGGATACAACGGGTACAAACGGTAATCCGTTTGGCGTTACCACCAGCATCAGCAACTCTCACCGTCTTCAAATTAGGCAGCCAGCGGCGGCGGGTCTTGTTGTGGGCGTGGCTGACATTATTGCCGGATACCGGCTTTTTACCACATATTTCACACATTTTAGACATAACAGACTCCTCTTATAACAGTAATAATTTATTTAAATTTGAGAATTTTTTAATTTACTATTTCTGTTTGATTTTAGCAAGACAAATAAATGAGAACCATATTAACAATCTTAATCATCATTCTGCTGATGACCTGGCAGCCTCTAAGCAGCCGGGCGGCGGTAACAATTACCGTTGACCGCAGGCAGGTTGTCCAACCTGATTTCAAGGGGTTTAACGCGGTATATCATGCCTTTTGCTATATGCCGGAAGCGGAAGAAGAGGGGATGGATAATACCTCACGGGCCGTGGAATTCCAGCGGCTCAGCAGCAGCGGCCTGGAGATAGCCCGCACCTTCTACCGCCCCAATTGGGCCATGGGAGATTGGTATTGGTCAAGACCGGACTGGCAGTCAACGCGCATGCAGGCCCTTTATAAATGGCTGGCTGCCATGCAGCGGCGGCATATCACGGTGGGCCTTAACATGGGCTGGTGGTTCAGCCGTGATGTAATCTGGCACCACGATCAGCATCTACCCGCCTATCCGGGGGATATTAATCATTACGCGGCCTGGGTCAGCGAATCACTGAGGCAGATCATCCAGACCCGCGGATTCAGCAACGTAAAATACATCTTCATGTTCACGGAGCCTGGGGCCCAAATGGGCAGCCTGCCCGGCGGCCGCCGCCCATGGCCCTATTACGCCGAAGTCCTGAAGGCAGTGGACAAACGACTGCGGGCCGACGGCCGCCGCCGCCTGATAAAGATTGTCGGCCCCGACACCTCCCATGGCCGAGGCTGGCTGCAAAGGGCGGCGTTAAAGTTAAACAAGGTTATTGATATCTATGCCGCTCACAGTTACCACCCCCGTAATTACGCCCAATGGTTAAAGCTGGCTCGTGAGATTAAAGCGGAGACCGCCGCTACCGGCAAACCATTCTGGATTGACGAATACGGCTTGCCGAATTTGCGGCTGCGGCGCAAGGCACTCTATGGCAACCTGCTCGCCCAGGCCAATGCCGCCTTTTTAAACGCCGGGGCTCAGTCAACATTTTTATGGATGTTTAACGATCAATACTACCCTTATCCCCTGCAATACTTCTCCAATAAGGATGACTTCAGCGACGGCCTGCATAAATGGGGACTCTTTCCCTGGTTGCCGAGAAACCGGACAGTGAGACCGGCCTGGTATGTCTATACCATGCTGGGCCGTCTCCTCGGAGGGTTAAACAGAGAGGTATATAAAACAGAGGGCGGCCCGGAATTATACGCGGCCGCCACCGGCCGCGCTCACAAATTAAGCGTTTTACTGGTAAACGGTAGCGCCAGAAGGATTGACTTTCGACTTAAAATCAGGGGCTGGGCCGGAAGCGGCCTTTATTCCTATCTATATGATCCGCAGGCACTGAGCGGCAAGAGGCCGGGTGACAAGATAATACCACGCCACTGGTCATTGGTTGGCGCCGGGGGGGTATTGACAGCCATTATTCCAGCCCGGGGGGTGATAGTCTACAGTACGAAGCGCCGGAACCTGAGCGGCCCGCCTCTCCTTAGCAACGGGGCAGACATCAACCTAAGCTCAGGCAGACAGATTAAGGCATCCTCAAGTGTCAGCGCTCATCCCGCCGCCAATCTCATTGATGGGCGCCGCCTGTCTTATTGGCAGGCCGCTGACAATGACCGCCGGCCCTGGTTTATCGTCGATTTGGGGAAAGTTTATTGGCTCAGACGAGCTGAGGTATGCCCCCGTGTTGATCGCCGGGACAAGATTGGAGCCGGATTCCCGGCGTCTTATATTCTCACAACCAGCCTTAACGGCAACACTTGGCGGAAGGCCGCCGCCGATACTGACATTCACCACCCATCTGCCGCCATACACGGCCTCTCTTTCACCTCCCGCCAGGCCCGTTATGTACGTTTCAGCGGCATCAGAGCCGCCCATGCAACGGCCATGGAGATTGGTGAATTACGGCTCTACGGGGCGGAGCTAAAGAACAAAAAATAACGTAACTGTTCAGGCAGAAATCATCTCGTAAGCGTTTCAGGGGGTGGGGTTATATGAAGTTGGGTGGAGTTAATTGATCGCTTACATCATCTCCTGCCATATTTGCCGCATCTCAGAGGCGAAATCAAGATCATCCTTCGGCATCCGGCCACGTTCGGTGAGATAGCCGCCGATCATCATACCGTCGGCCCCGGCCATAAAGGCGGAACCAAGAAAGTCCTTCAAGGCTGTCTCCCGGCCGGCGGCAAGGCGAATTGGAATATCCGGCATGAGAATACGGTAAATGGCGATACCGCGCAGGGCGTCAATAACCGACAGGGGCGGCTGATGGGCCATGGGGGTGCCGGGCAGGGGAATAAGGATATTGATGGGTACTGAATCGGCGCCGCAATCCCGCAGAGAAAGGGCCATTGATATGCGGTCTTCCTCACTCTCACCTAAACCGAAGATACCGCCGGCGCATACCTCAAGCCCGGCCTCGTGAGCGGCATCAATGGTGTCGATACGTTCCTGAAAGCTGTGGGTACTGACGATATTCGGGAAAAATTCTCTCGAAGTCTCTAAATTATGATGATATCGGCTCAGTCCCGCCTCCTTCAACATTTTAAAGTCCTCAAGCCCGAGTATTCCGAAAGAGGAACAGACCTTAATGCCGACCTGCTCCCTGATAGCCGTAATCGCCTCAGCCGCCTGCTTTAAATCCTTTACCCCGAGACCACGGCCGCTGGTAACAAGAGAAAAATGGCTGGCCTGATTTTCTTGGGCCTGTCTGGCGGCTTGCAGGATTTCATCACGCTCCTTAAGACCGTAAACCGGAGCGTCGGTATGATAATGAGCTGATTGCACACAGAAACTGCAGTCTTCACTGCAATTGCCGGATTTAGCATTTATAATACTGCAGAGCGAGAAATCAAGCCCCCGCCGCCCGTTGAGCTTAGCATCCAAAGCCAGAGCCATGAGTTCATGGCAGGTTTTACCTTTAAATTTCTCCAGTTCCACTGCCATACCCCCCTTTTTAATCAATGCTGACGAAAACCAAAAACTCCGCCCTTGGTGTTTATGGCATAAGCCGTTCCCCGGCCGCCATAAGACGGCCCCCTCCTAGCCGGCTGCCTCCCCGTTTTTTTAGGGGCGGCAGCAACGGAAGGGGCAATAAAAGGCAGGTCAGCGGCGGCGGGGCCGCCATTGACCTCCTTGACAATCTGAAAGAGATGCATGCCGCTTTTGAAATAGCTCTTTTTCTGCAGCCATTTGGGCCAATCCTTACCGTTATCATGTTTCAACAGCAATGGCAGGGTCGCCAGACTGCGGGCCACATCATCCTGCATGGCCCGCTTTATATTAAGGTTACCGAACATCCCGGCCAGCTTCTCGCGAATATTACGAGAAAGGAGATATGACTCTTTTTGAGTTTGAATATTTTTAATATCTAATTCCGCCTCGACCCAGGACACAAGAAGTAAAGAGATAAGCAGGCCGTCAGGCAGCTTCTGCCCCTCTTTAACAAGACGGTCAATAACACTCAAGACAGCAAACAACCTGTTTTTATTATCCTCGGCCTTTTCGTGCTCAATCAAAGTATGGCGGTAAAAAGGGAAAATGGTATAGAAAATCCCGCTATCAAAGGCCAGCCCGGCCCAGGCCCGGCTGGCGCCCCCACACAGATCCTTTAACAACTCATCCCGAATACGGGAGACCGGACAGAGTAATAATTTGTCCCGATTATGGAGAATTGCCTGCCAGGTTTCTGTCTCCACCTCGAATGCAGCCCGGGCCGCGTGCCTGATTACCCGCATCATACGGACAGGATCTCTGGTAATCCGCCGCTCCGGATCACCAATGAGCCGGACAACACGATTATTAAGATCATCAACCCCGCCGATGAAATCAATCACCGTGGAGCCCTCAATCTCATAGAAGAGGGCGTTAATGGTCAGATCCCGGCGAAAGGCATCTTCCACCGGCGTTCCAAAGGAATTATTGGCGGGCAGCACAACATCATCGCCGGCAATTTCGTATTCACTGCGGCGGCGAAAAGTGGCCACCTCGATGATTTTACCACCATTGAAAAAGACCTGCGCCAGACGAAAACGACGACCGATTATCCGGCTGTTACGAAACACCTTCCTGACCTGAGCCGGCCGGGCACTGGTACTGATATCAAAATCCTTGGGCGCTTTACCAAGAAAAATATCCCGCACCCCGCCCCCCACAAGATAGGCGGTAAACCCAGCCTGCCGCAAACGCCTTAAAACCATAAGGGCGTCGGCATCAATATCATTATTGGTAATCGGATGTTGGCCCTTGGGGATAATCTGCGGAGCCGGTACATTATCGTCTACTGCTTCTGCCGTTGTTTCTGAAGTGGTCATGATTTATGGCTGTCTTCCTTGTATACCGATTCCGCCTGCGAAACAAATTGCTCAAAAACCTGCTTGACGGTCAATATTTCATTGAGTTTATAAACGTTTTCGCCGGAAAAGACCAAACCATTCTCAGCGTCTCCCTGACGAGCCGCCATATTAAGACGCTGGTTAATACAGTAGAGATAATCGCATTTTTTCAGGCATTTATATTCACAGGATTCAGGTTTGACCGGTTTTCCGCCCATTAAATCCTGCACGAATTTATTTTTAATGGCCCGGCCCGGCAGACCCACCGGTGAACGCATCAGGGTAACATCGTCCTTGCCCGCCTTTAGAAAGGCCTGTTTAAAGCTGTCAGCCACATCACACTCCCTGGTGAGCACAAAACGGGTAGCAATCTGAATGCCGTCGGCTCCGTATTTATCCATCATCTCGGCCATTTCAAAACCATTGGTGATGCCGCCGGCAGCAATCAGCGGCACTTTTTTAACCACCTTTCTGATTTCCGGAAAAATTTTTCTCAAGGGCTGGTCAGTACCAAGATGGCCGCCGGCCTCCTTGGCCTCAACAATGATAGCCGACGCCCCTAACTTCTCGGCCAGACGGGCAAAGGCGGGAGTGGAGACAATTGAGACGATGGGGGTATTATATTTCTTGCCGACCTTGAATATGTCACGTGAAAAACCGGCCCCGGTAACAATGATGTCTACCCCGGCCTCAATGGATCCCATGACAAGATTATAAAAATTCTTCATGGCGAACATAATATTAACGGCTATAATACCCTTAGTAGCCTTCCTGGCCCGGGCAATATCCTCCTTCAGCTCCGCGACAGGCAGCCCGGAACCGCCAATAGTCCCAATGCCGCCGCATTCGGAAACCGGTGCGGCCAGGGCGGAGGTGGAAACTCTGATGGACATACCGCCTTGAATCAAAGGGATAGCCGCGGTATATTGACCAATAGTCAAAGAGGGTAATTTCATTCAGCAGGACTCCGGCCGGCGGCAATGGCCGCCAAGGTTAATTTTTTGGTAACTATTCAGGCATATACCTTAATAGGATAGAAGAGTCTCATATAATGCAACTCTTGGCCATGTTTGTCAAGGATGTTAGGCGTACTGAGCAGAAATACAGAAACTCCCAGGACATAATTATGCGGATTGAACCAAGTGCGATTGGCTTTGACATTGACGGCGTAGTAGCCGATACCACCGAGGCCTTTATCCGTATTCTAAATAAAAAATACGGGATCAGCGGGATTACGGCGGCCGATATTGTTGAGTTTGACGTCTGCCAATGCCTTAACATTGAGCCCGAAATAGTAGAGGGAACCTTTGCCGCCCTGCTGACCGATCCAGTCGCGGCGGAAATGCGGCCCCTGCCGGGAGCCGTATCCGTCCTTCAGCGCCTCGGACGGCAGGCCCCGCTGACCTTCATAACCGCCCGCCCGCTGCGCCGGCCCATTGCCGACTGGCTGTCCCATGTCCTGGGCCGCGGGACCTTTCAAAACTCCAATTTAATTGCCATGGGCGACCACGACGGCAAGGCCCGCCATATCAGGAAGGCGGGCCTGAATTATTTTGTCGATGACCGCTACGAGACCTGCGTGGAACTGGAAACCAAAGAGGATATAACCCCTCTGGTCTTCACCCAGCCCTGGAATAAGGGTCGTCATCAATTACAAAGCGTCTCGTCATGGCTGGAGATCGCCCAATTATGTCATTTATAATCTGCCCTCATTGCGGCCGTAATACCGGTGAATACAAGGCCCCCAAGCCTACCGTTGATATAATTATCGAAATCGGCGGCGGTATAATTCTCATTGAACGCCGAAATCCGCCTCTCGGCTGGGCTCTGCCTGGCGGTTTTGTCGATTACGGTGAATCATTAGAGCAGGCCGCGGTTCGTGAGGCCCGGGAAGAAACCGGCCTCAACGTGACCCTGACAAGACAGTTAGGGACTTACTCCGACCCAGGACGTGACAGCCGTTTTCATACCATAAGCACGGTCTTCACCGCCCGGGCCGACGGCATTCCTCACGGCCGCGATGACGCCCGGCAGGCCCTGGTGTATTATCACAATAATATACCGCCCCTTACCTTCGACCACCAAGATATACTCAGAGATTATTTCGCCTTAAAAGACAAAGGCACGAGTGCCCCCCTAAATAATAGAATTTAAAAATAAAATATTGAATTATCTTTCCCGGTCTGGTATAAAACTCTATTCTAAAATAGAACAGGAGGCTTGTCTTTAATGGGAAACAATGTAACAGAAACCACAGAACAGGTAGATTCCGCGCCTGACGTTGAGAGCGTCGAAGCGGTAAGCGCCAGCCAGTTTGATAATATCAGTGACGATGCCAGCTTCGCCGATTTATTTGAGGACAGCTTAAAGGTTGCCAATGTCGGAGAGGTTGTACCCGGTACGGTTATTGATTTTATCAGTCAGATGGCGGTTGTTGATATCGGCGACAAATCCGAGGCCATGATCTCTCTGTCGGAGTTTAAAAACGACGGCGAACAATTGGAGGTTCACGTTGGTGATGTCTTTGATGTCTTTGTTGAAAAACGTGAAAAGGACGGCGGTCTATGTCTGTCGCGCGAAAAAGCTATTGCCATAAAGGTCTGGGAGGCTATCGCCCAGATTCAGGCGGATGACGGCACCATTCCCGGCGTAATTGAGAACCGGGTCAAGGGCGGTCTTTCCGTTGATATAGGAGTACCGGCCTTTCTGCCTTATTCGCAGATTGATCTGCGGCCGGTCAAGGATCTGGATGCCATGCTGGGCCAGACCTATGATTTCAAGATTTTAAAATATAACCGCAAACGTAATAACGTGGTTATCTCCCGCCGGGCCATTCTCGAAGAAGAGAGAAACAAACTGCGGGAAGCCATGCGCGATTCCCTGCAAGAGGGCGCGGTTATCAAGGGAACAATTACAAATATCACTGATTACGGTATCTTCGTTGACCTGGGCGGCATGGACGGCCTGTGTCATATTACCGATCTTTCCTGGGGCCGGGTGTCACATCCCTCCAAAATGTTCCAGGTGGGAGAGAACATAGACGTTAAGATCTTAAAATTCGATAAGGATTCCGGCAAGGTATCCCTCGGCGTCAAACAGCTTAAGGAAGATCCCTGGTCAACAGTTCAGGAGCGTTATCCGGTGGGCACCAAGGCCAGCGGCAAGGTGGTAAGCATCACCGATTACGGGGTCTTCGCTGAGCTGGAAGAGGGGGTTGAAGGTCTGGCTCATATTTCCGAGATGACCTGGTCAAAGAAGGCCAAACATCCCTCCAAGCTGGTTGCAATGGGTGATCAGATTGAGATTGTTATCCTCAACGTTGACGCCGCTGCCAAGCGTATATCACTGGGCATGAAACAGTTACAGCCTAATCCCTGGGATTTGGTTTCCGAAAATTACCCCGTGGGCTCCATTATTGAGGGTAAGGTTAAGAATATTACTGATTTTGGGGTATTCATTGGTATTGAGGAGGGTATTGACGGCCTCATTCATGTCTCTGACCTCTCCTGGACCGAGCGCATTAAACACCCCTCCGAGAAATACAGCAAGGGCGATACCCTGCAGGCCGTGGTCTTGAAGATTGATCGTGAAAACGAGCGCTTCTCCCTCGGAGTCAAGCAGTTGGAACCCGATCCCTGGCAGGAGGCTGTGACCAAATATCCCGTGGGCAGCAAGATCACCGGTAAGATTACCAATGTGACGGATTTTGGGGTTTTTGTTGAGGTTGAAGACGGTATCGAAGGTTTAGTGCATGTCTCTGAAATCAGCGAAGACAAAGTCAACAGCCCGGTGGGCCTCTATAAGGTCGGCAATGAATTAGAGACCAGAGTCATTAATGTCTCTGCCAAGGATCGCAAGATAGGCCTGTCCATCAAGGCCCTGGCCGATAAGCAGGAGGACATTCTTGAAGAGTATCAGAAAAAACAGACCAGCCCCTCCACTATAGGTGATCTTTTAAATGCCAAGAAAGAGGAGATTGCGGCCCAGCAGCAGAATGGGGACAGCGATAAAAAAGAGACCGATGCCTGATTAAGGCGTTGATTCGTTAATTATGGAGAAAAGGTTATTTCACCAGAGGCACCCCGTCGTATTTGGTTTATTTGTTTTGACGGCTCTGTTCCTCTTCCTCTTTGGTGGAATAACCTTTTTTATTGCCCGCCTGATCCATCCCCAGGCCTATGAAACCGCGCGCGGCAAGGGTATTGGTGTTCTGCGTCTGCAGGGGGTTATTATGGATGCCGATAAGCCCATCAAGATTCTGACCGGCTTCCGCCATAATCCCCATATCAAGGCCATAGTCGTCCGCATAGACAGCCCCGGCGGGGCAGTGGGCGCCTCCCAGGAGATATACGATGAAATCCGGCGGACAGCACGGGTAAAACCCGTTATTGCCAGTATGCAGTCCGTGGCCGCCTCAGGTGCATTTTACGCCGCCATGGGGGCCAGCCGCATTGTCGCTGATCCGGGAACCATAACCGGCAGTATCGGGGTGATTATCAAATTTGCCAATTTAAAAAAGATATTCGATAAAATCGGCTACAAGACGGAAGTGGTAAAAAGCGGCATCAACAAGGATATTGGCTCCATGTCCCGTAACATGACACCGGAAGAACGCCAACTACTCCAGAAAATGATTAACAATGTCCTTAAACAGTTTGTCGGAGCGGTGGCCAGGAGCCGTCATCTCACGGTGGCCAAGGTTAAAAAGATTGCCGACGGCCGGGTATTCACCGGCGAACAGGCCTTGAAGCTGGGGCTGTTAGACAAACTCGGTAACTTCACTACCGCGGTTAAAATAGCGGCCAGACTTGGCGGTATCTCTACTGAAAATCCCCCCCTGATCTATCCGGAAGATAATAAATTTGACATTCTCCATTATCTAAGCGATGTGAAGAGTCAGGTTCTGGGGAGCATGTTATGGAACCGGATGCCGACCCTAATGTATCAAATCAATTAACCACCATGCTGAAAAAAGATATTATTAATTATTTAGTGGATAATATACCATATTTAATGAAGCAGGATGCTTCACGAGCGGTAAATATTATCATAACAACCCTCATTGAAGGATTAAAGAACGGCCAGCGGGTTGAAATAAGAGGCTTTGGCAGTTTAAGCGTACGTGAGCGCCGCGCGAAATCAGTACCTAATCCCAAAACCGGGGAAATGATGCATATCCCTGCCCGTAAATCAATTCATTTTACCATGAGTAAATCACTTAAAGAACCATTGATAAAGGGTAATTAACTTCCTTCTTGTTATCTCCGGCATTAGCGATCACAGTTAATCACACCACCGATGGTGGCCGGCCGTCGGTAACCGTTCACCTGCACCCCATCTTCGTCCGTTTCGCCCCCCTCACGTACAAAAGGTACGCTTCGGAGGCCGAAACGAACGAACCTGGGGCACATCTGAACGGTTACAGTTTACGAGTTGAGGGTAATTTATCGCCTCTGCTGAACGGTTACGGCCGTCGCCGTCAAAATGATCCACTGTCTCCCTTTCCCTCTCGCAAAATTACCGGTTCCGCGCCAGTCAAGGAGATAACAGTTGACGGCTCCGGATATATCGGGCCGCCGTCAATTATCAGATCAACCACGTTGGCCAGCCTTTCTTCAAGTTCATAGGCCTCACCAGCCGGCATTTCATCATCCTTGAGGATGGCGGAGGTGGTCAGAATCGGATTACCGAGGGCCTCCACAAGAGCCAGGCATATATTATTATCCGGCACCCTGATTCCCACCGTCTTCTGCTTACTGGTCATAATCCTGGGTACTATTTTCATGGTGGGCAGGATAAAGGTGTAGGCTCCGGGCAGATGCCGTTTCATTAAGCGATAGGCCTGGTTTGAAATGTGACAGTATTGACTTACATTCTTCAGGCTGCTGCACATGAAACTGAATGGTTTATGGGTGGGCCGCCGCTTTAATTGATGAATCCTTTTCACTGCCTTCTGGTTGAATATATCACACCCGATCCCATAAATGGTATCAGTTGGATAACAGATAATATCACCGTGACGCAGCCTGTCTGCCACCTGCGCTATAAGTCTGACTTGTGGATTGTCGGGGTTGATGTTAAGCATTGGACGATATTGCGCCGAATGGCTATACTTGTCAAGTAAAGAATAAAGAATTCCCCCGCTGATTACCCGTACTGATTTTACCGGTCTCTCGAGATACAAAGCGGAGGGTATAACACGACATCGTGCCAGCCCCCAAATATACAAATTTTGCCGCCCTTGATCTCGGCAGCAACAGTTTTCGCCTGCTGGCGGTGAGCGGTCGGCCGGTACAATGGCCGCCGGAACCTCCGGAGCGAATTCTGCTTGATACCTGCCGCCAAACCCGCCTTGGCGAGAAGTTAAGTGCCACGGGCAGGTTAAACGCGGCGGCCCGTGAGCGTGGACTTGCCGCCTGCCGGGTATTTGCCGGACAATTGCGTGAGCTGCCGCCTATGCCCCTACGGGCCTGTGCTACCCAGGCCCTGCGGCAGGCGGCGGACAGACAGGAATTTATCCGGGAGGTCGAAGAGATTTTAGCCTGCCGCGTTGAAATTCTCAGCCCGGAACAGGAGGCGGCATATACCCTTCTCGGTTGTCAGGCCGGACAAAAAAAGAGCCGCAGCCCTCTGCTTTTAGTCGATGCCGGGGGCGGCAGCACCGAAATAATCCTGGCCCGCCACCAGCAAAAACCGCTCATCCGCAGCCTGCCCATGGGGGCAGTCAATTTAACGGAACGATTTTTCAAGGCCGGAATCACCCCCCCGGCCCAGGCTCAGATGAAAATCTTCCTCAGGGAACAGATTAAACCCGTATTCAATGAGCTGATCCCGGCCGGGCTGCGTAAAGTACGTCTCACGGCCTCCGGTGGTACCGCTAACGCCCTGGCCATGCTCTCCCTGGGGTTGCGGAATTATGAGGCCGGACTGATTCAGGGCAGCAGATTAACCGGAACCGGATTAGATGAGATTCTGGCCCGCTTAAGCGCTCTACCCCCCGAAGCGTTGCGCTCCATACCGGGCCTGAAGACAAGGGGGGCAATCATTCCGGCGGGCCTGATACTGCTCCAGACCATTATTAACATTACCGGCCGGGAGCTGACCGTCAGTACCAGCGGTTTTTTAGAGGGAATTGTCCTGCGGCACGGGAATAACGGCCCCGCCGCTCCATGAACACCGCCCTGCACACATTCCAATCCTTCGATATACCGATGTATAATCGAAGGCTTGGAACGTGCGCAGGGCGGCAAAGAACCGCTTACAATTATGGGGTCATATGAACCCATGTGTGGTTAATTGATCGCTATAATTTTTACAAAACCACCGTTTTTATCATTTTGTTATTTATGAAAATAACTTAAAATAAAAGATTACCTGTAACAGTTACCAACCAACTACCATAATTTCTTCCCTGGGAGCCCTTTGCGATGCAAGATAAAATTATACTTGATGCCTATACCTTTGACGACCTGCTGCTGGTTCCACAGGCCTCCGATGTCCTGCCCGCCGAGGTAGAACTTGGTACCAGATTGACCAAGACCATTAATTTACAGATTCCCCTCATCAGTGCCGCCATGGACAGCGTCACCGAACACCGGACGGCCATCAGCATGGCCCGGGAAGGCGGCATGGGCATTATTCATAAAAACATGGGGATTGACAATCAAATTCTGGAGGTGCAAAGAGTCAAAAAATCAGAATCCGGCATGATTGTTGATCCAATTACCGTGGAGGAAGAGGCCACGGTGGCCGATGTCCAGGCCATTATGCAGCGTTTTCATATCTCCGGGGTACCGGTGCGGCGGGGCAAGAAGCTGGCGGGAATCGTCACCAACCGTGACCTGCGCTTTGTCTCCGACCCCCTGCTCCGGGTACGCGACGTCATGACCAGTAAAAATCTGGTAACCGCCAAGATTGGCATTACCCTGGAACAGTCCAAGGCCATGCTCCACGAACACCGCATTGAGAAACTGCTGGTGGTGGACGATGAAGGCAACCTCACCGGTCTCATTACCACCAAGGATCTGGAAAAGATCAAACGCTACCCCCATGCCGCCAAAGACGGCCTGGGCCGCCTGCTGGTGGGCGCGGCTATCGGGGTTGACACCCCGCCCGAATCCCTGGATGGCCTGATTAAGGCCGGGGTGGATATTGTAGTTCTCGATTCCGCCCATGGCCATTCCAAAAATATTATCAACGCCTTAAAGAGATTAAAGGACAATTTCCCCACCCTCCAAGTAGTGGCCGGCAATATCGCCACCCCGGAGGCGGTGGTCGATTTAATTAAGGCCGGAGCCGACTGTGTCAAGATCGGAGTGGGGCCGGGGTCAATCTGCACCACGAGGATTGTGGCCGGAGTCGGGGTGCCGCAGATGACCGCGATCTATCGCTGCGCCAAGGCGGCGGCTGAATACGATGTCCCGGTCATTGCCGACGGCGGCATTAAATTTTCCGGTGATATTACCAAGGCCATCGGCATGGGAGCCCATGTCATCATGGTGGGCAGTCTCTTTGCCGGTACCGATGAGGCACCGGGTGAGACCTTTTTATATCAGGGCCGTACCTATAAGGGATATCGGGGGATGGGCTCTCTTGGGGCCATGAAAAAGGGCAGCAGCGACCGCTATTTTCAGGATAAAGTAGAGAATCCCGCCAAACTGGTTCCCGAGGGCATTGAAGGGAAAGTACCCTATCGGGGGCCGATTTCAGACACCATCTACCAGCTGCTTGGCGGCCTGCGCTCAGGTATGGGCTATGTAGGGGCCAGGGATATTGAATCTCTGCGCCAGCGGGCAAAATTCGTCCGGATTACCGCTGCCGGGCTCAAGGAAAGTCACGTTCACGATGTTATTATTACCAAGGAGGCTCCTAATTACCGTTTAGGCTGATTATTATGGATATTCAAACAGAAAAGATATTAATTCTTGATTTTGGTTCCCAGACCACCCAGTTAATTGCCCGCCGGATTCGGGAGCAGAAGGTCTATTGTGAGGTTCACCCCTATTATTTAAGCCTTGAGAAGATCAAGGCCATGGCCCCTAAGGGAATAGTCCTCTCCGGCGGCCCCAAGAGCGTCTATGATGAGGATGCCCCCAAGAGCGATCCCGGTATATTCGAGCTTGATATTCCGGTGTTAGGCATCTGTTACGGGGCGCAATTGATGACCATACAGAGCGGCGGCCAGGTGGAAAGGGCGCAAAAACGTGAATTCGGCAAGGCCGAGCTCATAATCAAAGACAGCGAGGGACTCTTTGCCGGTCTGGAGCCCGCCGCTGCCAACCAGGTGTGGATGAGTCATGGCGACCGTATTGAAGAGCTGCCGGCCGGGTTCATGGTGTCGGCGGTGAGCGAGCACTCGCCCAACGCCGCTATCCGCCACCAGAGTAAACCCCTGGCTGGGGTTCAGTTTCATCCGGAGGTGGCTCACACCCTCATCGGCAGCGATGTCTTACGTAATTTTATCTTTGGCATGTGTCACTGCCAACCCAAATGGACAATGCAGGGCTTTGTGGATTCCAACATCAGCGCCATCCGGGACAAAGTGGGCCGCGATCAGGTTATCTGCGCCCTGAGCGGCGGGGTTGATTCCTCGGTGGTGGCAGCCCTTATTCATCGGGCCATTGGCAGCCAGCTGACCTGCATCTATGTCGATAACGGCCTCATGCGAACCGGAGAAACGGAGAGCGTCATGCGTTTCTTCCGGGAAAAAACCGGGCTAAATGTCATCCAGGTGGACGCCCGCCATGAATTTCTCGATCAACTCACCGGGGTAAGTGATCCGGAAAAGAAACGCAAAATCATCGGCCACGGCTTTATCAAGATATTTGAGCGGGAGGCCGGCAAGATTAAGGATGCCAGATATCTCGCCCAGGGCACTCTCTACCCGGATGTGATTGAGAGTGTCTCCTTTGTCGGTGACACGGTGATTAAATCGCATCATAATGTCGGCGGTCTGCCCGAGATCATGAAACTTGATCTCATCGAACCGCTGCGGGATCTGTTCAAGGACGAGGTGCGGCTCCTCGGACTGGAGCTTGGTCTGCCCGAAGAGGCCGTTTACCGGCAGCCCTTTCCCGGCCCCGGCCTGGCGATTCGGATAATCGGCGAAATCACCCCCAAACGCCTTGAGATCGTGCGCCAGGCCGACGCCATTGTCCTTGAGGAGATGAAAAAGGCCGAATTATACCGCCGAACCTGGCAGTCATTCGCCGTTCTGCTTCCCATCCAGACGGTGGGGGTCATGGGGGATGAGCGAACCTATGAGCACGTGGTGGCCCTGCGCTGCGTGGACAGCTTAGACGCCATGACCGCTGACTGGTCGAGACTGCCCTATGATTTATTAGGCCGCATGTCCAACCGGATTATTAATGAAGTGCGGGGGGTCAACAGGGTCGTTTTTGATATCTCTTCCAAACCGCCGGGCACTATTGAATGGGAGTAACCATGAACAGCAACAATCCTCCGGAACCACGCCTCCTCTCCGCGGAACGGGCCAACAGCCTGCTGGCAAACATCTCTAAAATTATTAAAATCATTAACCAGAAGGGGGGGGATTTTAATAAGCGCTTAGATGATATCCTGCAGATACTCTTGGACTATATGGGGGTGGAACAGGGCTCAATCATGGTTCTTGAGGGGCGTAAGCTCGTAGTAGCCACGGCCAGCCGCCGGGAAATAATTGGTAAAAAACAGGCCTTAGACGACGAATCCATTGCCGCCCTGGCGGCCAAAACGGCGGCCCCGCTCTTTATCCCCGACATCTCCGCTGATCCCCGCTTTAATAATAGACGACAGCGCAATCAGCATTATAAAAAAAATGCCCTGCTCTCCCTGCCGATCTTTCAGGACGATCAGTTATTAGGCGTAATTAACATTACCGATAAGCTGGGTGACAAAGACCTGCTGCAGGAAGATATCACCTATCTCCTTGATTTCAGCAGTATGATTATCTCCACCCTGGTTCAGCAACGTCTCCACCAGCAGTTGCAGCGTCAAAAAGACACCCTGCGTCAGAAAAACAGGGAGTTGAAACGGCAGGAGTCCCTGCGGGACGAGTTATATAAGATGCTGATCCATGATCTAAAGGCACCACTGGCCGAGGTGGTGGCTAATCTGGATATTATGTCTTACTCTATAAGCGAAGAGAATCGTGAATTTCTGGCCGCCGCCCAGATGAGCTGTGACCGTGCCGTTCGCATGGCAAATAATCTGGTGGCCATCAATAAGCTGGAAGACGGCAAATTAGTTCCCTGCCCGGAGGAGGTTCACCCCAAAGCGCTTCTTGAGGAGGCCCTGAGCGCCCTGCGCGGTCTGGCCCGGATTAAGAATGTGGAATTGATACTGACAGCGGCCGAGGAATTGCCCATGGTCTATGTTGATCGAATCCTGATCTTAAGGGTCTTGCAGAATTTATTGACCAACGCCCTGGGTTACACCACCCCAGGCACCAAGATTACCGCCGGTTGTAATTATCTTCGCGCCGACGGGGAGGTGGAATTTTTTGTCCAGGATCAAGGACCAGGGCTGGCGGAGGACAGGCAGGATAAAATTTTTGAAAAATACTCCCGCCTCTCCGACAAACAGGACGCCCTGGTGGGTACCGGCCTGGGCCTGTATTTCTGCCGGCTGGCCGTTGAAGTTCATAAGGGTAAAATTGCGGTCACCAGCAAGCCCGGCGAGGGCTGCCGATTTTATTTTCTTCTGCGCCTGTAACTATTATTCCGTAAGAGCAGGAACTTATCCCCATGACTATAGATCCATCTCAAATTAATTTTCTCATCGTTGATGACCTGGATAACATGCGACGTTCCATTCGGGCCATGCTGAAATTAATCAAATTCGGCCGTAAATATTATGAGGCGGCGGACGGCCTTGAGGCCTGGGAAATTTTAAACACCGAACACTGCGCCATAAAATTCGTTATCTCCGACTGGCAGATGCCCAGGATGAACGGCACCGAACTACTGAATAAGCTGCGCGGCAATAAAAAGTTCAAAGATACCCCCTTTTTGATGATAACCGCCGAGGCCAATCAGAGTATTGTCGCCGAAGCCGCCGAACAGGATGTGGATGCCTATCTCACCAAACCATTTGTAACCGCCACCCTGGAACAGAAAATCCTGGAACTGCTGAAACGGGTGGATAATCCCAGCCCCCAGGCCGTACTGTTGCGCAAGGCCGAGAAATGGCGGGCCAAGGGCCAGTTTGATAATGCCATTGAATGCCTGCGCCGAGCCGCTGACCTGAGTAAGCACTCCTCCCGGCCCTGGCGGGAAATAGGACGCTTATTTTTAAAAAAGAATGATCTGCAAGGGGCTGTTGAGGCCTTTGAACAGGCCATCAGCCTGAATCGCTTGGAGGTTCCATCTTATCATTACCTCGGCCAGATTTATCTGAAACAGGGGGAGACGGACAAGGCCATTAAATATTTTACCAAGGCCCTGGATCTAAGCCCGAGAAACGCGGAACGGGCCTTTAAGGTGGCGGCACTCCTTTTAAAACATAAACGGGCCAAGGAGGCGGAGAAGATATTAAAATCCATGCTCCGTAATAATCCGGATAACCTTGATCTCCATGAAGAGACCGTGGATCTTGCCATGGAGCACGGCCTTTTCAAACTGGCGGTTTTCTGCTGCCGGAAGGTGCTGGAGGCGGCACCTGAGCGTGATTATCTGCAAAAAAAGCTGGGCCTGGCCCTGCTGCGGAAAGGTGCCTGCCAGGAGGCGGCAGCCCTGCTTGAAAAGGTGCAGCAGCGCTTTCCCATGGATATCAACGTCCTCCTTAATCTCGCCGAGTGCTATCTTAAACTCAAAATGCGGATGCGGGCCGATAAATGGGCCTCCAAGGCCGTTAGAATTGATCCGGGTAATAAACAGGCCCAGGAAATATTGGATCAGTGTTAAGCCATGGCTCAAGAAAATCTCATCCTGGCCGCCATTATGCCCCTGCCCTACCAGGGAGCCAAACTTTTGGCCGGGGCCTGGCCCGCCTTTAGCCGCCAGCTCAATAATCTTCTCAAAGAAAGCGGCTTTGAGGCCTCTGATTCCTCTGCCGAACTACTCCTTTTTTCCTTTCCCAATCCCACAGCCGCCCTGAAGGCCGTCCTCGGCACCTTTGTTAAATTACGCCATGACCATAAAAAATTAAGCGGCAAATCACTACCGCTCAAATGCATCATGCACCTTGTCACCCCGCGGGATTCACGGCCGGCCCTGCTGACTCCGGGTGATGAGCACTGGGATATCCTGAATCAAGAGATCATTTACGTCACCAGACCCCTGAAAAATCAAATTGAACTCTTACTTACCCGCCGGCAATTCCCGGCCTGTAAGCTGAAAAATGAGGGTAGCGGCCTCACCGCGCTGATTTTCCCCGAGCAGGGCAAAATCAGCGCCCACCAGATATTAGCCTTCCGCTCTTTGCCCATAGCCGGCAGCGGCCGTCCCTGTTTTTACTGCGGTATGCGCTGGCACCTCCCCGCCGACTGCCCGGCCAAGGCCCTGAAAATGGC